>NZ_DATMGA010000047.1:0-14239 GCF_035555955.1 Eoetvoesiella sp.
AAGGCGGCCAGCCCGGCCCCCGCCAAAGCGCCAGCCACCGACGCTGGCCCAATCGGCAGCGCCGCGCCGGCTTCGGCAAATCCTGTAAAGTAGGCGCTCCCGCCGGAGTTCGAGCCCGCCGCGTTCCATCTCGTTCAGACCCGCGCAAAGCACTCAATATCCTCTTATTCATAGCCTCACAATGACTGTTGCTCCTCATTTCGACTTCAAGAATGGCGTCCTGCATGCCGAGAACGTTCCCCTGCCCGCTCTGGCCCGGCAGTTCGGCACGCCGCTGTACGTGTATTCGCGCCAGGCGCTGCGCGACGCCTGGGAGTCCTACCGCTCGGCCGCCGAAAACCGCAACGTCCTGGTGTGCTTCGGCATGAAGGCCAACTCCAATCTGGCGGTGCTGAACGAGTTCAGAAAACTGGGGGCGGGTTTCGATATCGTCTCGGGCGGCGAGCTCGCCCGCGCGCTGGCCGTGGGCGCCGACCCCGGCAAGATCGTATTTTCTGGCGTGGGCAAGCAGGCCTGGGAAATGCAGGCGGCGCTGAAGGCCGGGGTCAAATGCTTCAATGTGGAGTCGGAAGCCGAACTCGCGCAATTGGCCCAGGTGGCCGGCCAGATGGACGTCGTCGCCCCGGTGTCGCTGCGCGTCAACCCCGACGTCGATGCCCAGACCCATCCTTATATTTCCACCGGCCTCAAGGAAAACAAATTCGGCATCGCCATCGAGGAAGCCGTCCGGGTCTACCAGTACGCGTCGCAGCTCCAAAACCTGCGCATCGTGGGTGTCGACTGCCATATCGGCTCGCAAATCACGGAAGTCAGCCCCTATCTGGACGCGCTCGACAAACTCATCGCGCTCATCCAGACGCTGGCCGGGCTCGGCATTCATATAGAGCATCTTGATCTGGGCGGGGGGCTGGGCATCCGCTACACCGACGAAACCCTGGTCACGCCCAAGACGCTGCTGGACCAGGTCTTCGAACGCCTGGCCGCAAAGGGGCTGGATTCGTTACAAATAGTCCTGGAGCCCGGCCGATCGCTGGTGGGCAATGCAGGCATACTTCTGACCACCGTCGAATACCTGAAGCACGGGGACACCAAGAACTTCGCCATCGTCGATGCCGCCATGAACGACCTGATCCGGCCGACCCTGTACGACGCCTGGCACAGCGTGGAACAGGTTGGCCCGCCCAGCCACGACGAAGTGCGAACCTACGACATCGTGGGCCCCATCTGCGAAAGCGGCGACTGGCTGGCCCGCGACCGCCGGTTCGCCCTGAAACAGGGGGAGCTCCTGGCCATCATGTCGGCGGGCGCCTACGCCTTCACCATGGCCAGCCACTACAACACGCGCCCCCGCGCCGCGGAAATCATGGTCGATGGCGACAACTGCCATGTGGTTCGCCCCCGCGAAACCATAGAAAGCCTGTTCGCCGGCGAAATCCCCCTGGATTGAAGGTCGGGCGGCTCCTTGACGGGTATTGAGGGGCCCAACCCTTTGACCATACCTTTGTACCGGTCCATTCAGATAATATTCACACGATAAATCCATATATACTCTAAAGCTACCGGGCCCGGTGCCGTTTATACAAACTACCTCGTGTAAAAAAACAGGCTCTCCATCTTCCATCATGACAGTCAATGCACATGTCGTCCGTTGTCCATTTCACACATGCGCTGCGATGGTAAAGCATGCAAAACCCTGAGTCTGATATCGCACGTTTTGCTCCTGATCCGCTCAGGCTGTTCGACCGTGTGCTTCGCGCCCTGACGTATGTCGCGCTTCCTGCCGCCGTCTCTTTTTTACCCGTACTGTCCCTGCTTATCAACAACGACCCCCAAGGTTTCGGGCCGGGCTCGTTCCATGCCATCTACATGCTGGAAGGCGGCGTGCTTACGCTGTCCCTCACGCTATTGCTGTTCGCCGCCATCAGCCGGAAATGGCTTTATGTTCTGTTTGCGGGCTGGCTTATCGGCAACCTGCGCATCACCGCCACCTCCATGGGCTGGGACATGCAATGGCTGGGCCAGGACATTCCCGTGGCCGCGCTGCCGTATATACGCAAGCTGACCTGTGCCCTGTACTACCTCCTGACATTCACGCTGTTCACCGAGCTGTTCAAGACCGGGCTGGCCAAGACCCGGCAAACGGGCCTGCTGCGCCTGGGCATGGTGCCCGGAATCGTGCTGCTGGCGGCTGTCCCGTACGTTCCGTACGAACACTTCCTGCAGCTGATGTGGTGGATGGCCGCCGCCGGGGTTTTCATTGCCGCGGCCATCATCTACCGCGTGCAGGTCGTCGCCTATTCCAGCGACATGCTTTGGTACAGCGCCGGCATGCTCGTCGTCATTGCGGCCGGCACGGGTGTGCTCGAGGCCTTGTCCACGCTCATCAACCTGCATATTCTCAATACAGCCTGCATCCATATTGCGGCCACCATCGTTTCCAGCGCCCTCATCGCGCTGGTCGTCACCGAGAACGAGCGCTCGGAACGCAATAAAACCATCACCGCCCTGGTCACGCTGGCCGACCACGATCCGCTTACCAACACGCTGAACCAGCGCGGCATCGAGAAACGCACCCGCAATGCCCTGCACGGACTGAGCCGGGGCGAGCCTTTTGCCATGGGCTACCTGGATTTCGGCTCGCTCAAGACCGTCAACGACCTATACGGCCACACCACCGGCGACGACGTCCTGCGGCAAGCCTGCGCCCGCGTCAGCGCCAAGCTGGAAAGCGGCCAGTTCCTGGGCCGCATCGGCGGCTCCGAACTGATCCTGCTGCTTTGCAATACCTTCATCGACGACGCCCAGTTCCTGGCGCACGCCATTATGAACGACCTGCAGGCCTCGCCGTGCTATATCGGCACCCGCACGCTGCAGCTCAACGCCTCGATGGGGCTGGTCGAAGTGGCCAACCCCAAGCAGCCTCCCCAAGAAGTGATCCTGGCGGCGGCCCGGGCCTGCCGCCTGGCCCGGCGCAACGGCGTCAACCAGATCGTCGTGCACGAATACGCCGATATCGCCAAGGCGGAACATAGCCAGGAATTCCAGCTGCTGCGGGAATTCAGCACGGGGTTCTCGCCCCGCAACCTGTTCCTGGTGATGCAGCCCATCATGTCGCTGAAGAACCCCTTCAACAGCCTGGATTTCGAAGTCCTGCTGCGCATGCGCGACGCCAACGGCAAACTGGTGCCAACCAATACCATCATCGCCGCGGCCGAGGAAAGCGGCGTTGCGCCAGCCCTGGACAAGTGGATTATCCAGACAACGCTGGAATGGCTGGACAAGCATCAAGGCCAGTTGGGCAATACCAATTTCATCTGCCTGAACATGAACGGCATGTCGCTGAACGACCAGAAGTTCATCGACGAGTTCTTCAGCCTTTTGCAATTGCACCGGCACATTGCCCACCTGCTTTGCATAGAAATCACCGAAAGCGTGGCGCTCAAGGACCTCAACGACATCCACACCTTCATCGAGCAGTTGCACAGCATCGGGGTGCGGGTGGCGCTGGACGATTTCGGCGCCGGATACACGTCGTTCTCATATCTTAAGCAACTACCGGCCGATGCGCTGAAGATCGACGGCTCGTTCATCCAGAGCATGACCGCCCGCCCCGCCGACGTGGCCATCGTGGAGGCCATCGTGGCCCTGGCGCACAACCTGGGCATGCAAAGCATCGCCGAATGGGTGGAAGACTGCGCCACCCTGGAGACCCTGGCCAGACTGGGCGTGGACTACGTGCAGGGCTACGCCGTTTCTCACCCCAAAGACCCCAAGGAAATGCTGAACGCGCGCTGCGTCGTCGATTTCATCGACGACGAGGCAACCCGCGCATTCATCAGCGAACACCTCGGCCAGGAAGCCTAAGACGGAAAAACCTGGGTAGCGGGGGGCACCCTCCAAAAACAAGGGCTCCCGAAGGAGCCCTTTCTTTTCTTACAGCTCTCCGTAGGAGTGCAGCCCCGACAGGAACATATTGACGCCCAGGAAGGCGAAGCTGGTCACCAGCAGGCCGCCCAGGGCCCAGTACGCCGCCATGGGGCCGCGCAGGCCTTTCATGAGGCGCATGTGCAGCCAGGCTGCATAGTTGAGCCAGACGATCAGCGCCCAGGTTTCCTTGGGATCCCACTGCCAGTAGGTGCCCCAGGCATCGGCCGCCCACAGGGCGCCCAATATGGTGGCCACCGTGAAAAACGCGAAGCCCACCGCGATGGCCCGGTACATGATGTCGTCAAGCACTTCCAGCGACGGCAGCTTGCGCGAGATGGGGCCGCGGAAAGCCAGGATGGTGCCGACAATAATGGCGCCCAGCCCGAAATACAGCATCCAGGTAAGCGAGACTTCCCGGGAACCGAAAATAAAGGGCTCGGCACACAGCACCGCGCCCAGCACGAAAAGCGGGATCAGCCTGGCCCGGGACCGGGTTTCGCCGTGTTCTTTGATGAGGTAGGCAAAACCCACCATGGCCGACAGGGAGAAGGTGCCGTAGCCGATGAAATTGGCCGGCACGTGGATTTTCATCCACCAGCTTTTCAGGGCAGGCACCAGCGGCTGGATCTGATAGGCATCGCGCGTGAACGAATACCACAGCAGAAACACGACGGCGGAGGTCACCACCATCAGCACGAAGCCGCCCAACGCGCGCGTGGCGTAGCGCCGCTCGTAATACAAATAGAACAAGGCCGTGATCAGGGAGAACAGCACGAAGACTTCGTACAGATTGCTGACGGGAATGTGGCCGATGTCGGGCCCAAGCAGATGGCCTTCGCGCCAGCGCACCAGCAGGCCGGTTACCCCGGCGTACACCGCGCCCCAGGTGAGGAACGTGCCCATCCAGGCCGCCGTCTTGCTGACGAAGCCGACCCAGTAGCAAATGGTCGCCAGCGCGAACAGCGCGCACATCCATAAGATGGCCGACTGGGACGAGAACAGATACTTGAGGAAGAAGACGCTTTCGGCCCGGGTGATGTCGCCCTGGGCCAGCCCATGGCCGTTGCTGTACAGCCAGATGGCGAACAGCGCGCTCAGGCCGCTGGCCACCATCAGCGCGCGCAAAGGCCGCCAAAGCCAGGCCGCCCAGCTGAAGCCCACGACGGCGCCGCACAGGATGAGCTTCTCGTAGTAGTCCATGTAGCTGCCATAGTTGGACAGCGCATAGCCCGCCCCGACGGCAAGAATCAGGAAGAACAGAATATCCGTCCAGTCGGGCTTGCCCCGCTGGCCGCGCGAATCCCCGCTCGAAACCATGGGATCCTGCCACGCAGGCGTATTGAGAGTGGTGTCGGACATGCTAAACCTCGTTACGTAGACAGGCGCTTGAAAGCGTCTTTGAAGCGCTCGAATTCACGGCTGAAATCCAGGGTGCGTCGTTGAGATGTCATGGCAGCCAGCAATTCGCTGCCTTGCCCTTGTGGTCTGATCCAGACCCAGATGCGGCGATCCCGTATGTAGAACATCGAGAATACGCCTAATACCAAAAATATGCAGCCCAGATACACAATGTTCTTGCCCGGACTGCGGGCCACCTGGAACACGCTGGCCTGCACCTGCTGGAAATTCTTCAGCGACAAGAACACCGGAGCGGGGTAATCGGGCAGATTGGCAAAGGCCAGCAGGGCGGTTTGCGTCCAGCGCATGGCGGCCTGCTGCGCCTGGGGATTGCTGCGATCCACCGGCGCCAGGCCGTTCCGGGCGCGGTTGATGTCGCGCAATTCGGCCAGCGACAGTTGAATCATGGGCACGGCGAACCCAAGCACTTTCTCGCGCTCGGCAGAGGGAACCTTGACGACGATTTCATTGAAGCCGCCCCGCGCAAACGATTCCAGCGCGCCCTCGGCCGCTTTCTGCAGCAATGGTCGCTGCGCGGCATCGTTGGCGTTGGCCTGGGCGAACCGCTCGGCGGCCTGGGCCCGCATGCCGGGGTCGTTCAGGGCGGCGCGCAAGCTCATGAACTCGGCCACGGAATGGTTGGCGTCGGCGGGAATGCGCATGTACCGATAGGGCTCGGCGGCGGACCGGCGCACGCCGGCCAGAAAGACCTCGCTGCCATCCAACTGCATGGGCAGCATGTAATTGGTGAACTCATACGACTGGCCGTTGCTGTCGACCACACGATACTGGACGCTGGGGCCGACGTTGCGCAAGTGCTCGTTCTTGGCGCCGGCGGCGCTGCCCGTTACGGCCGCCACCTGCTGTAGCACGTCCTTGGGTTGCGGCTCTTTGCCGTTGTCGAGGTTCTCGACGTTGATGACCCGCAAGCCCGTCAGATCGACGCTCACATTCGAGACGCCCGCGGCGGCCGGCAGCTTGGCGGCCTGCCCGACCACGCCCTCGACATCGAAGGTCTGCTCGCCGGAGCCGTGCAAGGGGTAGCCCAGCAATTCCAGCTTGCTGCCGCCATCGTCGAAGCTGGACTGATAAACCGTTATGCCCTTGTAGCGCAAGGGTTCGTTGACCTCGATGACCTTGTTGAAGGTCTTGCCCGTTTCATGGTCGATGACTTCGACGTCGCTCTTGAAGCTGCTGGGCATGCCGGTCGAATAGTACTCGACGTCGAATTTGTTCAGCTTGATGGAGAACGGCAGGGGCTGCACCAGCACGCCGTTTTCAAGGCTGACGATGGCATTGCCGCTGATGCTGCCGTCCGGCACCAGCATATTAGCGCGGAAGCTGGGGTTGCCGGCCGGGAGGCGGCCCGACTCGGGGACGTCGGCAATCATCATGTTCTGGGTAATGGGGTGCTTGTCGCCCAGCCATACTTGCAGGCGTAGCAGCAGTTCGCTGTCCAGCAGGCCGCCCACGCAAATGACCACGATGGCGGCATGGGCAAAAATATAGCCCAGGCGGTTGGCACCGCCCTTCTTGGCCGCCAGCAGCACGCCTTCGTCATCCTCGCGCCGCTTCCATTTGTAGCCATGGCTGCGCAGCCACTGCTCGATGCGGCCCGAGGCCTCCTGGGGCGCAAGCGGGCTGGCCAGTTCGACGCGATGATGGAAGGCCCGCAAACTGCCGCCGCGCACGTATTCGCGAAAAGAGCGCGCATCGCGGATCATCTTGGGGGCGTTGCGCAACAGGCAAATGGAGGTCGAAACCACCAAAAACCCCATGATCAGCAAGAACCACCAACTGTTGTAGATATGCCAGATGGAAAATTTGTCGAACAAAGCAAACCAGAACGGCCCGAACCTGTCGACATAGGTGCTGGGCGCCTGATTCTGCTGCAGCACGGTGCCGATAAGGCTGGCCACGCAAATGAACATGAGCAGGCTGACCGCGAACCGCATGGATCCCAGCAGTTCGAGCAGGTCAGAACCCCAACGACGAAGGGCGGAAGTTTGATTCACAATTTCATTCGCAAAAAAATAGGGGCGCCACGATCGGCTCCCCCATTGCATAACGTGTACTGGCGCCGGGTGAGCCCGTGCGCCGATTTATATTTTTTAACGCAAGCCCGCGGCGTAATCGGCAACCGCGGCGATCTCGGAATCGGACATGCGGTCGGCGATGTCGTGCATCATCGCGCCATTTGCGCGATCGCCGCTGCGGAACAGCTTGAGCTGTTCGGCGATATAGCTGGGGAACTGGCCGGCCAGGCGGGGGAATTCGCCGGGCAGGCCCGCGCCATTGGCCGAGTGACAGGCCGCGCAGGCCGGAACGCGGCGCTCGTCGATGCCGCCGCGCCAGATTTTCTGGCCGAGTTCCATGGTGGCTTCGTTGGTGGCGGTGGCGGCCTTGTCGTAGTCGAGCTTTTGTTGCGACAAGTACAGCGCGATGTTCTGCATGTCTTCAGGCGTAAGCTGGGAAGCGAACGTGGTCATGACGGTGTTCGCGCCGTTTACGCCGCGGCGCAGGGGTGGCTGCTTGCCGTCTTTGGAACGGAAGTCGCCAAGCTGCTTGGCCAGGTATTCGTGCGGCTGGGCAGCCAGGTTGGGGTTGGTGGGGATGGTGCTGTTGCCGGCCGCGCCGTGACAGCTTGCACAGGCCAGGATGCCTCGCGCCGCATCGCCGTTGACGAACAGTTGTTCGCCTTTTTTTGCATCGGGCTTGGCCGGGGCGGCATCGGCCGCGTAGCTGACGCTGGCCAATGTGGAACCAAGCAGCAAACTGCTGGCAACGAAGATACTGGAAAGCACACGCTTCATGAAAACCTCGACCGATCGTTATTCTTAATGGCGGGCAGTCCAAAGCCGGGATGCCGCCGATACCCGCCTTCCGCCTGCGGCCCCGCCTGCCGGGCAGGCCTGCTATAGGGCGCAATCAAAAGGCTTCTACAGTTTCAAACCTCTAATTATACAATAGGGGCTAGATTCGACCCACAATAACCACACCTGGTACTCCCTTTGTCCATTCTGCACCGCGCCTCGTTCTCCACCTCCGCCGCCCGGCTCGACCAGTTGCCGCCGCCCGGCGCGCCGGAAGTCTGCTTCGTGGGCCGATCCAACTGCGGCAAATCATCGGCCATCAATGTTCTTACCAACCAGCGGCGCCTGGCATTTTCCAGCAAAACGCCCGGCCGCACCCGCCTGATCAATCTTTTCGGCATTCCCGATCCGCTCGACCCCGATGGCGCGCTGGGCTATCTGGTGGATTTGCCGGGCTACGGCTACGCGGCCATTGGCAAAGAGGCCCGCGAAGAATGGACCGAGGTACTGGGCGATTACCTGATCACCCGCGCCTCCTTGGCCGGCATCGTGCTGCTCATCGACATCCGGCGCGGCGTCACAGAGCTTGACCGCCGCCTGGCCCACTGGGTGGCGCCCACCCAGAAGCCGGTTCTGGCCCTGCTTACCAAGGCCGACAAACTGCCCTACGGCCAGCGGGTCAAGGCGGTTTTCGCGGTCAAAAAAGATCTGGCGGAAATCGGTGCGCTTACTGCGATACCCTTTTCCTCCACGCACCGCATCGGCATCGAAGATGCCGGCAATTACATCGAAAACTGGATTTCTCCAAAGGTAGTGCCATGACTTCTTTCATCGTCGACGCCGACTTCCCCTCGTACCGCCCCCGCCGCAACCGGCGCGACGACTTCTCGCGCCGCCTGGTGCGCGAAAACGTGCTGACGGCCAACGACCTTATCTATCCCGTGTTCGTCATGGAGGGCAAGAACGTGCATCAGCCGGTGCCTTCCATGCCCGGCGTGGTGCGCTATTCGCCCGACACCCTGCTTGCGGTGGCCGAAGAATGCGTGGCCCTGGGCATCCCCGTGCTTGCGCTGTTTCCGGTCATCGACGCCAGCCTGAAAACCCCGGACGGCATCGAGGCGACCAACCCCGAAGGCCTCATTCCCCGCGTGGTCGCGGCGCTCAAGCAGCGCTTCCCGGAGCTGGGCATACTTACCGACGTGGCGCTGGACCCCTACACCAGCCACGGCCAGGACGGGGTCATCGACGACGAGGGCTATGTCCTCAACGAGCCGACCGTGGAAATCCTTACCCGCCAGGCGCTGGCGCAAGCCCGGGCCGGCGTGGACATCGTGGCGCCCAGCGACATGATGGACGGACGCATCGGCACGATCCGCCAGGCGCTGGAAGCCGACCGGCACATCTATACGCGCATCATGGCGTATTCGGCCAAGTACGCCAGCGCCTTCTACGGCCCGTTCCGCGACGCGGTGGGCTCGGCCGTGAACCTGGGCAAGTCCAACAAGGCCACCTACCAGATGGATCCGGGCAATCGCAACGAAGCACTGCGCGAGGTGGCAGCCGATATCCGCGAGGGCGCTGACATGGTGATGGTAAAGCCGGGCCTGCCTTATCTGGATATCCTGCGCGACGTGAAGAACGCGTTCGGCATGCCGACCTATGCCTACCAGGTCAGCGGCGAGTACGCGATGATCCAGGCCGCGGCGGCCAATGGGTGGCTGGATGGCGAGAAGGTGATGATGGAGTCTTTGCTGGCGTTCAAGCGGGCGGGGGGCGACGGCATTCTCACCTATTTCGCGATTGCGGCGGCAAAGCTGCTGAAAGAGCAGGGGTAAGCGGCGCCGAGCAGCGCATTTCATTCAAAGCGCTTTATAGGCCTGGCCGTTGACTGGGTCTTTTGCTTATTGGGTCGTTTGTTGCTTGGGTTCTAAAGCGGCCGTGGAGCGCCCGCACCGTCGCGCTCAGGTCGCTGCGGCCTCGGCTACGCCGAGGCTTCCCATGCCGACAACCGTTTTCGGGCGCTCACATAGAGTGCCCCCCACGCTGCGCCACTACGTGGCTTGCTGCCCCCCTAGGGGGCGCCTTTTGCCTTGGGGCGGCCCGGCGGCAAAAGCTCGCGCGAACGGCCAGCCCCCGGCTGGCCGTAAACGCCGTCCTCAAACAACTGTTCGCTTGCGCCCCGAAAACAGCCGCCGCCATGGCTTGCTTCAACTTCGCTTGCCGGCACGGACGCTCCCCGGCCTTGCGGGGGGGATTAGCGTCGAAACCCATCCCGATCAATTTTGATCACGCTATATTATTAGAGCGACTATAGCTATAATCGCAGGCATTCCTTCAATGTCCGCGGCCAGACTCCGCCGAATACCTTATGCCAGCATCCACTCCCTCGCCGCAAACCGCTACGGCCAAGACGGAGGCCCCCGTTGCCAAGCTCGGGCTGCGCGCGCGCGGCAAGCTGGAGAAGCGCCGCCGCATCAAGCAAGCGGCGCGCGAGGTGTTTCTTGAAAAGGGATACGATGCCGCCACCACCCGCGAAATTGCGGAACGGGCCGAGGTGGCGATAGGCACGCTCTTTGTGTACGCCAAGGACAAGCGCGACCTGCTGATGATGATCATCAACGACGACCTGGATCGGGTGAATGCGGAATTAAGCGAAGAGCTCGGCCAGATCCAGGACGATGCGCCGCTCATCGACCAGCTTACCAACTTCTTTGGCAGGCGCTACCGATATTGGGCGGGCGAGCCGCGGCTGGCCCGCCCGGCCGTGCAGGCGACGTTCGACTTTCTTTCCACCTCGACCAGCCAGGGGCCGGAAACGGCGCGCTTTTACGCGCGGCGCAGCCAGATCGTCGAGCTGCTGTTGTCCATTATCGTGAGCAAGCAGAAGGCGGGCAAGATCGGCGCCAAGAACAGCGCCGACGACATCGCCGCACTGTTCATGACCATCTACCTGACCGAAGTGCGCCGCTGGCTCAACGACGACAGCCCGCAAGCCGACCTCGGCATTGCCCGCCTGCGCAAGCTGATGGCGCTGGCCCTGTGCGGCGTGGCGCCGGCCCCGGGCGAGGCGGATATTTAAAAGTACGGCTCAATGCGCCCCGGCCACCACGGCCAGGTTCTCGCCGCGCTCAATCGCCTTGTCACGCAGGCGCAGCAGCATGAACGAGGCGGCGCAGCCGACCAGCATGGGAATCGCGCCGTATAGAAAGATATAGGGCAGCGGCAGCTTCAGGGCGATAAGGATTCCGCCGACGACCGGCCCCAGTATCGACCCCACGCGCCCCACACCCAGCGCCCAACCCACACCGGTGGAACGGATGAAGGTGGGATACGAGCTGCCGGCCAAGGCATTCAGCCCGAACTGGGTTCCCACCACGAACAGCCCCGCCGCGAACACGACGACCTCCAGCATGTGCGCGCCGCTGCTGACCTGGCCGATCGACGCGATCGTCACCGCCGCCAGGCCGAAAAAGCCGACCAAGGGTTTCAGGCTGCCGCGGTCCAGCAGGCGGCTGATGATGATGCCGCCCACCGCACCACCCAGTTGAAACAAGGAGGTGACGATGACCGCACGCTGCAAGGGTACGCCCGTGCTCGAGATGACTGTCGGCAGCCAGCTGGCAATGAAATGCAGCGTGATCAGGTTCACGATGAAGCATGTCCACAGCAGCACGGTGAAGGCCGCCCTGTTTTCCGTGAACAGATGAGTGAAAGGCATGCCGGCGCGCACTTGCTCGCGCACCACTAGCTCGCTGTCGGCGGTGATGCCGGCGTTGGGAAACCATTTCTGCATCAGCGCCTTCGCCTGCGCGCTGGCGCCCTTGCGCAAAATCTGGAAGCGCACCGATTCGGGCAGGAAGAACTGGCACAGCGCGGCCACGACCAGCGGCGCGCAGCCGCCCAGGATGAACACCGACGTCCAGCCGAAGCGCGGAATCAGCGCGGCCGCCGCCGCACCGCCCAGCGCCGCGCCTATGGTGTAACCCAGGAACATGATGGTGATCATCGTCGCCCGGTGCTTCTTGGGCGAGTATTCGCTGGTCAGCGCAATGGCGTTGGGCACGGCGCAGCCCAGCCCGATTCCGGCGATGAAGCGCAGCACGATCAGGCTGGTCAGCCCCGTGGACATCGCGGTCAGCAAGGTGAAGATGCCGAAGAACACCGCGCCCGCCAGCACCGTGCGCTTGCGCCCCAGGCGGTCGCCCAGCGATCCGCCCAACGAGGCGCCAAACATCATGCCCACCAGGCCGGCGCTGAACGCGGCGCCGAACGAGGCGCGGCTGACGCCCCAGGCCTTGATCAGCGTCGGGGCGACGTAGCCGATGGCCTGCAGGTCGAACCCGTCCACCACCATGATCAGAAACGCCCAGAACAACAGGCTGACGTGGAATTTCGTAATCCTGGATGTATCGATGAGCTCTGTCACATCGATGCTTCCGGGTCTTGTGGGTCTTGTATTTGTACTCATGTCTCCTCCTTGCGGTTTTACTGTATTTGCCGCGCGCGCTGTACGCTGGCGATCATCGACGAGTTGAGCAGGTAAGCGCGCGCCTTGTCCTTGTCCGCGGCGGTCTTGCGCATTTCATCCAGCCGCTCCTGCCGTATGTCGGGGTCGCGCTCTTCCAGCAGTCGCTTGTTGCGGATCGTGGTGGCCTGGACATACTCGATATTGGTTTGTCTGCGCTGGCGAACATAGCGGTCCAGGCAATCCTGCGGCTCCTCACCGCTCAATACGGCGGCCAGCTTTTCAGCCAGGTTGACCGCGTCGTGGATGCCGCTGTTCAGGCCCATGCCGCCCAGGGGGTTGTTGGCATGCGCCGCGTCTCCGGCCAGCAGCACCCGCTGCTCGCGAAAGGTGGACGCCACGCGCTGATGAACGCGGTAGACGCTGCGGTAGGCAATTTCGTAATCCTGGTCGGGATCCAGAAAGCCCTTGATCCGGCTTTGCACGAATTGCTCGGAAAGGATCTCGTCTTCGGACATGCCGGGCTGCGTCGGAAACGCGATGCGCCATATGCCGGGAGGCCCTTCATGCGGCTGGACGAAGATAGCGCACCATTCGTCGGGATCGGCGACATAGGCATTGCCGGTAAAGCCTTGTTCGCGCAGGTCGTAGGGTGTGGCGAACACCAGGAAGCGTTCGGGCCAGGTAAAGCCTTCGAACTCGGCATTCATGGTCTTGCGCACGATGCTGTGCGCGCCATCGGCGCCAACCAGGTATGAAGCGCGTATTTCTTCGGGGCCGGAGGGAGTTTCGACGCTGATCGAGACGCCCCCGCCATCCTGCGTGAAGCCGGTGCAGCGGTGGGAGAACAGCACTCGGGCGTTGGGAAGTTCGGTCAGCGCGTCGTGAACGATTTGCGACAGCTTGTGCTGTTCGCAGTGCAGGCGGAAGGGGTGTGGCGTTTCGTCGCTGATCAGGCCCAGATCGAACTGCGCCACGACGCCGCTGCTTCGGTCGCGAAGCTGCCACTCGGGAACCTTGATGCCTTTTTCCAGCAAGGAGCCGCCGACGCCCAAGGCGTCCAGCATTTCAACGGTGGGGGGGTGAAAGGTTCCGGCCCGAAGGTCGCGGGGAATTGCCTTTTCCGATTCCAGCACGATCACCTCGACACCCTGGCGCGCCAACGCCAGCGCGGCCACCAGACCGACAGGCCCTCCTCCTGCCACTACAACGGGGTTTGTTTCCATATCTGCACCCAAATTTATAGCAAACTCATTTTTGAATTCGCTCATTATTATTCTCTGGATTTTGGAAGTCAATAAAATTTTGAGCGCGTTATGAAAATAACTTATTTGTAGTGGGACAAGGCCGGGGCTCAGCCTATTCAGGCTTATGGCGGAGTGCTTGGTGATGGATTTTTGGGAAGCAGGAAGAGGGGGATGGGGATGTTTTTGAGTTCTTTAGCGGCCGTGGCGTGCCTGCACCGGCGCGCTCAGGTCGCTGCGGCCTCGGCGTTGCCGAGGCTTCCCATGTCGACAACCGTTTTCGGGCGCTCACAGAACTCGGACGAACGGCCAGCCCCCGGCTGGCCGTAAACGCCGTCCTCAAACAGCTGTTCGCTTGCACCCCGAAAACGGCCGCCGCCATGGCTTGCTCC
>NZ_DATMGA010000048.1:0-8282 GCF_035555955.1 Eoetvoesiella sp.
AGCTTCAACTGGGAATCGAGAGTCGCCTGGTGCTTGGCAAGCTGGCGCCGCTGCCCCGCCAGATCCGCCGCCTCATGGCCGCCCGGTGCGGGCGTACCCAATTCGGCGACCCGGGCCTGAACGCTGGCCAGTTGCGGAGCCAGCAGCGAGGCGGCGGCATCGGCGCGCGACTGGATGTCCAGCGCCGACGTGCGCAAATCCACCAGGTGTGCATCGCTGAGAACCTGGTCTGCCTGCGCAGTCAGTTGTTTCTGGATCTTGTCTATCTGGGAACGGGCCTCGTCCAGGCTCGCATCGATATTAGCGGCTTGCGGCGGTGCATCGGCGGCTATCGCGGCAAGCGGGATGTTGGCCAGCAGGACCCCGCAGAAAATCAGGAAGCACATCAGCCAGGCGTGGACGCTTGGGCGCCACAGGCATGCCAGGTTCGGCGAGCGACGTAAGGGCATCGCAATCACTCATAAAGTAGCCAGGCGGGCGGATATCCGCGTACGGCAAGCGCACATCATAACGCCGAATAACCCTTCCCGCCGCAATGGCCGGCGGGCGCGGCAACAGGGTCGCGCATCGGCAAGCCGGAAAACAAAAAGCGCATCCACAACGGATGCGCTTTCACGGGCTCCGGGCCGATGGGCCGGCCCGGATTATTGCTGTATGCCTTAGGGCCTGTTAACCCACATTAAGGAGATCGCGTTGGGGCTGAAACCGGCTGAACGCCAGGTGCCTCCCGCAGCAAGGCTCAATGCCTTGCGAGGAGAGGCAACGCCGCGAGCGGCCGGTTTCAGCCCCAACCCTGCGGGAAGCCATGAAAAATCCGCCGGCTCGGCGTTGCCGGGCTTGCCCGTATCGACATACGCGCGGCGCCCAGCGCCTTGATCCGTCAGATTTTTCATGGCTTCGCGACTCCTTAATGTGGGCTAACAGGCCCTAGGCTGCGGCCGCGTCGGCAACCTTCTCTTCGTCGGCCACCGAACTGCGGATGAGGTGGTCGAATGCGCTCAGCGCAGCCTTGGCCCCGTCGCCCGCGGCGATGACGATCTGCTTGAACGGCACCGTGGTGACGTCGCCCGCGGCAAACACGCCCGGAATCGAAGTCTGGCCCCGGGCATCCACCTCGATTTCGCCGAAGCGCGTCAAGGCCACGGTTCCCTTGAGCCATTCGGTGTTGGGAACCAGACCGATCTGGATGAACACGCCTTCCAGATCGACCCGCTTGAGCTCGTCCGAGGCGCGATCCTTGTAGGTCAGGCCGTTCACCTTTTTGCCGTCGCCGTGGATCTCGGTGGTCAGCGCCGAGGTGATCACCGTGACGTTGCCCAGGGAACGCAGTTTGCGCTGCAGGACTTCATCGGCGCGCAGACGGCTGTCGTACTCGATAAGCGTGACATGCTGCACCAGGCCGGCCAGGTCGATGGCCGCCTCGACACCCGAGTTGCCGCCGCCGATTACCGCCACGCGCTTGCCCTTGAACAAAGGGCCGTCGCAGTGCGGGCAGTAGGCCACGCCATTGTTGCGGTACTCTTTTTCGCCCGGGACGTTGATTTCGCGCCAGCGCGCTCCGGTGGACAGAATGACTGTCTTGCCCTTGAGCACGCCGCCGTTGGCCAGCTTGACCTCGATGAGCTTGCCGGGCACCAGTTCGGTGGCCCGCTGCAGGTTCATGATGTCGACGTCGTACGCCCTGACGTGCTCTTCCAGGGCGGCCGCGAACTTGGGCCCGTCGGTTTCCTTGACGGAAATGAAGTTCTCGATGGCCATCGTGTCCAATACCTGGCCGCCGAAGCGCTCGGCCACCACGCCCGTGCGGATGCCCTTGCGCGCCGCATAGACCGCCGCCGCCGCGCCAGCCGGGCCTCCGCCCACGATAAGCACGTCGAACGGCTCTTTGGCGTTGAGTTCCTCGGCCTTGCGGCTGCTGGCACCGGTATCCAGCTTGGCCAGGATTTCCTCGACGCCAGAGCGGCCCTGCCCGAAAATCTCGCCATTGAGATACACGGTGGGCACCGACATGATCTGGCGCTCGTCGACTTCTTTCTGATACAGCGCGCCGTCGATCGCCACGTGGCGAATGCGCGGATTGATGATCGACATGACGTTCAGAGCCTGCACCACGTCGGGGCAGTTCTGGCACGACAGCGAAAAATAGGTTTCGAATCGATAATCGCCATCGAGATTGCGGATCTGTTCGATGACAGCGTCGTCCAGCTTGATGGGATGGCCGCCGACTTGCAGCAGGGCAAGCACCAGCGACGTGAATTCGTGCCCCATGGGAATACCCGCGAATTTCACGCTGATATCCGTGCCGGGACGGTTGATGCTGAAGGCCGGCTTGCGATCCGACGCCGCGCTGTTTTTGGTCAGCGTGATCTTGTCGGACAGCCCGGCGATTTCCTGCAGAAGCTCGCGCAGCTCATGCGACTTGGCACCCTCATCCAACGAGGCAACGATCTCTATCGGCTGCGAGATCTTTTCCAGATACGATTTCAACTGAGTTTTGAGGTTTGCGTCTAACATGGCTGGTATTCTCTTATGAAGTAATGGTTATGGGATTCCGGATGCGCCGGTACGATGGCGGCATCCGAACCGCCTGATAGGCGCCGCCCGGGCTCGTAGCCCGGACGGCAAGCATTGCGATGCCGGCTTTTGGCCAGAGAGCAAGCTTGAAACTTAGATCTTGCCGACCAGATCCAGCGAAGGAGTCAGCGTCTTGGCGCCTTCTTCCCACTTGGCGGGGCAAACTTCGCCGGGGTGAGCGGCAATGTATTGCGCAGCCTTGACCTTGCGCAGCAGCTCGGACGCATCGCGGCCGATGCCGTTGTCGTGGATTTCCAGAACCTTGATCTGGCCTTCGGGGTTGATGACGAACGTACCGCGCAGGGCAATGCCTTCTTCTTCGATCAGCACGCCGAAGTTGTTGGCCAGCAGGTGGGTGGGGTCGGCCAGCATGGGGTAGTTGACCTTGCTGATGGCGTCCGAAGTGTCGTGCCAAGCCTTGTGCGAGAAGTGCGTGTCGGTGGAAACGCTATAGATTTCGACGCCCAGCTTCTGGAATTCGGCGTAGTGATCGGCCAGATCTTCGAGCTCGGTGGGGCAGACAAAGGTGAAGTCGGCGGGGTAGAAAACCAGGACAGACCACTTGCCTTTCAGGGACTGCTCGCTGACATCGACGAACTTGCCATTGTGATAAGCCGTTGCTTTGAATGGTTTGATTTCGGTGTTGATCAAGGACATATTTTGTCTTCCTTAGTAGTTGATGGGTGGGTTGAAAACTGAACTTGTGACCAGTATAGGTTGCGTCCGTTAATTTGTAAAATTAATTGATCTTATTGGAGTGGTTGATTTTAGCTATTAACCTTGCCAGCCTCTGGACGATCCGTCGCAAAGCTGCAATACAAGCTTGCCATACTCGTATGAAATGCCGGCGCATCCACGTTTTTCAATGGGCGCTGCAACAACTTCATTCGATGCCGACATGACACGACGCTTCACGCTAAAGAAAGGCTTTATTGTTTTCCTTGCCCTGCTTACCCTGTTCTCGCTGCTTGTCCTGGGCGCCCTGGACAATCTGACCCGCAGCCTCGAGCATATCAAGCAAATCGAAACACAGCGCGCGCGGGCAATGGTACTGACCGCCGAATACAGGCAATACGCCCAGGCCCTGACCCGCAACGCCCTGGCGTTCGTCTCTGTGGAGCAGCCGGAATTCGAAGAGCGCTACCAGCATTATTCCGCCATCATGGGCGGCCGCGCCCTGGATGCCGACGGCTTGACGCTGCCGTTGATGAAGAAACTGGAAAACGCGGACTTCTCGGCTGCGGAAATGAACACGCTCAAAGCCACCTATGCCAAAACGCAGGAACTGGCCAGGACGGAAACCGAAGCCATCAACACCGCCAAAGGCTTGTTCGACGACGGCCGCGGAGGCTTGAAGATCGGACTTCCCGAGCCATTGCTGGCCCGGGTCATGCTATTGGGACAACAATACACCAATGCCACCGCCGAAGTCGAACGCAATCTGAACGACGTGGACATCATGCTGGCCAACCGCTATGCCGGGCAGATCCAGGCGGCCTCCGGGCAAAGCGCGCGGGCCTATGCACTGGCCATGGGCTCGCTTGCCGCCCTGCTGCTTTGCAGCGGCCTAGCGCTTTTCTATCTGTACCGATCCATAAAAGCTCCCCTGGACGAAGGGGTGAGGCTGGCGCGCCGGCTGTCCGAAGGCGACCTGACCGCCACGGCCAGGATCCGCCGCGCGGATGAGCTGGGCAACTTGCTGGAAGCCTTGAACGGCATCGGACTAGGCCTGCAGAACGTCGCCCGGCATGTGCGCCGCCACAGCGCACAGATAGCCACCAGCACCCTGCAGATTTCCCGAGGCAATGCCGACCTTTCCAGCCGCAGCATCGAGCAGGCCAGCGGCCTGCAGCAGACCGCCGCGGCCATGGAGCAACTGGCGTCGACCGTCCGGCAGAACGCGGATCATGCCGGCCGGGCGGAAACGCTGGCCAGCCAGGCCTTCGACAGTGCCACGAACGGCAACGATGAGGCCCGGCGATCGATCGGCACGATGCAGGTTTTGAGCCAAAGCTCGGCCAAAATGGCCGAAATCGTCAGCATCATCAACAATATCGCGTTTCAAACCAATATATTGGCGCTGAACGCCGCCGTCGAGGCCGCCCGGGCCGGAACCCATGGCCGGGGATTTGCCGTGGTGGCCGGCGAAGTGCGCAGCCTGGCGCTGCACGCCGCGACGTCATCCAGGGAGATCTCCGCCCTCATCCAGAGTTCCCAAAGCCAGGTCGCGGCCGGCACGCGGCAAATCGAAAACCTGGGCCGGACCATGCAAAAAATCATGCTGTCGATGCAAGAAGTCAACGCCATCGTGCACGGCATCAGCGCGGCATCCGCCGAGCAGGCTCGCGGCATTCACGAGGTCAATCACGCGGTCAGGCAAATGGACGCCATTACACAGAAAAACGCCGAACTGGCGCAAGAATCGGCCAACGCTACGGCCTGGCAGCTCGAGCAGGCGGACGGCTTGCAGGCTGTCGTGGCCCGCTTCAAGCTTGGCCCCCAGGCGGAAGCCGCCGGCGCCCAGCGCGAAAACGCCGGCAATGCCAATTCCGTGCGCATTGCGGCTTGAGTCGGGCGGCATTCGGGCGGAACTCAACGTAAGTTAAAATACTGCGTTTAGTCGATAAAATCCGCACGATCAGGAACACTATGGAAGCCGAACGCCAAAACCAACTTGCCGCACGCCTGGACGACTACTCCGAGCGTCAACTGGCATTACGGGGGTATCTTTGACTTCGATGCCAAAGCCGAGCGCCTGCAAGTCGTAAACGCCGAACTCGAAAGCGCCGAAGTCTGGAACGATCCCAAGCACGCCCAGGATCTGGGCCGTGAAAAAAAAGCCCTGGAGACCGTGGTCGGAACGCTCTCCGACATCGGCCAGGGACTGGCCGAGGCCAAAGAACTGTTCGAGCTGGCCGCCGACGACAACGACGACGCCACGCTGCTGGCCATAGAGCAAGACTGCGACAAGCTGGGAATCCGCCTCGAAGAGCTGGAGTTCCGCCGCATGTTCAACAACCCGGCCGACCCGCTCAACTGCTTCATGGACATACAGTCGGGCGCCGGCGGCACCGAGGCCCAGGACTGGGCCTCCATCCTGCTGCGCCAGTACCTGCGCTACTGCGAACGCAAGGACTTCAAGGCCGAAGTGCTCGAGGAATCTCCCGGCGAAGTGGCCGGCATCAAATCGGCCACCATCAAGATCGAGGGCGACTACGCCTTCGGCTTCCTGCGCACCGAAACCGGCGTGCATCGCCTGGTGCGCAAAAGCCCCTTCGATTCAGCCAACGGCCGCCACACCTCGTTCGCCAGCGTGTTCGTGTATCCCGAGGTCGACGATTCCATCGAAATCGAAATCAATCCGGCCGATCTCCGTGTCGACACCTACCGGGCCAGCGGCGCCGGCGGCCAGCACATCAACAAAACCGACTCGGCCGTGCGCATCACCCACATGCCCAGCGGCATCGTCGTCCAGTGCCAGAACGACCGCTCGCAGCATCGCAACCGGGCCGAGGCCATGCAAATGCTCAAGTCCCGCCTGTACGAGCTGGAAATGCGCCAGCGCATGGCCGAACAGCAAAAAATGGAAGATGCCAAGACCGATGTGGGCTGGGGCCACCAGATCCGCTCTTACGTACTGGATCAAAGCCGCATCAAGGATCTGCGCACCAACGTGGAAATCTCCAACACCCAAAAGGTGCTGGACGGCGACCTGGATCCTTTCATCCAGGCCAGCCTGAAACAAGGCGTCTGAGGCTGTCCGCGAACCGGCGGCCGCATCGTGCGGCCCGCCTCCTGCGCTGACGCCTCGCCGCCCGAGCAATCACTCTTAGCCGATTAATACTTAAAACTCACCATGACCGATCCCACCGTCTCCACGCCAGCCCTCGATGAAAACCACCTGATCGCCGAGCGCCGGGGCAAACTGACCAGGCTGCGTGCCGACGGCATCGCCTATCCCAACGATTTCAGGCCCGACAGCGCGGCGGCCGACCTGCATCGCGACTACGACGACGCCGACAAGGATGCGCTGGCCCAACTGGCCAAGCCGGCCAAGGTCGCCGGCCGCATGATGCTCAAGCGCGTCATGGGCAAGGCCAGCTTCGCCACGCTGCAGGACGGCAGCGGACGCATCCAGGTCTACCTGGACAAAAGCAGCCTTGGCGAAGAGCAATACAGCCAGTTCAAGGCCTGGGACATCGGCGATATCCTGGCCGTCGAAGGCACGGTCTTCAAGACGAACAAGGGAGAGCTTTCGGTTCACGCCGCCTCGGTTCGGCTGCTGTCCAAGTCGCTGCGTCCCCTGCCCGACAAATTCCATGGCGTGGCCGACCAGGAGCTGCGCTATCGCCAGCGCTACGTCGATCTCATCATGACGGAAGAAACACGCCGCACCTTCGTCGCGCGCAGCAAGGCCATAGGCAGCATCCGGAAGTTCATGCTGGACGCGGGCTTCCTGGAAGTCGAAACGCCCATGCTGCACCCGATTCCGGGAGGCGCCACCGCCAAGCCCTTTACCACGCATCACAACGCACTGGACATGGAAATGTTCCTGCGCATCGCGCCCGAGCTGTACCTGAAGCGGCTCATCGTCGGAGGATTCGAACGGGTGTTCGAGCTGAACCGCAACTTCCGCAACGAAGGCGTCAGCCCGCGGCACAACCCCGAATTCACCATGATGGAGTTCTACGCCGCCTACACCGACTACCGCTGGCTCATGGAATTCACCGAATCCCTGCTGCGCAACGCCGCCATTGCCGCCACCGGCAGCGCCGTGCTTACCTACCAGGAAAAAACCCTGGACCTCAGCCAGCCTTTCGACCGGCTTACCATAGTCCAGGCCATTCTCAAGTACGCGCCCGGCTACACCGCCGAGCAATTGAACGACCAGGCTTTCCTGCGGACCGAACTTAAAAAGCACCGCGTCGATGTCGACAGCCCCGTGCTGGCCCATGCGGGCGTCGGCGCCCTGCAACTGGCCCTGTTCGAGGAAACCGCCGAAGCCAAGTTGTGGAACCCCACCTACATCATCGACTACCCGGTCGAGGTTTCACCGCTGGCGCGCGCCTCGGACACCCAATCCGGCATCACCGAACGCTTCGAGCTGTTCATGACGGGCCGCGAAATCGCCAACGGCTTTTCCGAGCTGAACGACCCCGAGGATCAGGCGGCGCGCTTCCAGGCCCAGGTCCAGGCCAAGGATGCGGGCGATGAAGAAGCCATGTACTACGACGCCGATTACATACGCGCCCTGGAGTACGGCATGCCCCCCACAGGCGGCTGCGGCATAGGCATCGACCGGCTGGTCATGCTGCTCACAGACAGCCCCAGCATCCGCGACGTCATCCTGTTTCCGCACCTGCGCCGCGAAGACTAAACACAGGCCGAACGTCCCGCTCGATAAAACAGCCCACCGTCTTGGGACGGTGGGCTGTTTTACTGCATGGCGACTGGCTCGCCTTCAAAGCCGGACTTGCGGCCCCGGCCAGGCCTACACGCCATGCGGCAAGTTCATGCGCCGACGCCAAATACGCGATCCAGCCAACCCGCGCTTAGAACCGCGTCTTGACATACAGCATGCCGGCATGGTCGGTGTTGCCGTCGCCGAACTGCCCGCTGTAGCTCAGCCCCATCGTGGTCAGCCGGCCCACGCTGGCCTCCAGCCCCGCATCCACCACCGCCGCGTTGCGCGCAATCGGCGCCCCCGC
>NZ_DATMGA010000049.1:0-2161 GCF_035555955.1 Eoetvoesiella sp.
CTCGGGCTCGGGCAAATCCACCCTGATCAACGACACGCTGGCCACCGCCGTCGCGCACGAACTGCACCGCGCCCAGGCCGAACCGGCGCCCTTCGAGTCGCTGGACGGCCTGTCGCATTTCGACAAGATCATCAATGTCGACCAAAGCCCCATAGGGCGTACGCCGCGCAGCAACCCCGCCACCTATACCGGCATGTTCACGCCCATACGCGAACTGTTCGCCGGCGTACCGGAGTCGCGCACGCGCGGCTACGACCCCGGGCGCTTCTCGTTCAATGTAAAGGGCGGGCGCTGCGAAGCCTGCCAGGGCGACGGCGTGGTCAAGGTGGAAATGCATTTCCTGCCGGATATGTACGTGCCCTGCGACGTCTGCGGCGGCAAGCGCTACAACCGCGAAACGCTGGAAATCCGCTATCGCGGCCGCAACGTCAGCGAAGTGCTGGATTTGACCGTGGAGCAGGCGCTGGCCTACTTCGAGCCCGTGCCCTCGGTGGCGCGCAAGCTCAAGACCCTGATGGACGTGGGCCTGTCGTACATACGCCTGGGGCAAAGCGCCACCACCCTGTCGGGCGGCGAAGCGCAGCGCGTGAAGCTCTCGCAGGAGCTGTCCAAGCGCAGCACCGGCCGCACGCTTTACATCCTGGACGAACCCACCACCGGCCTGCACTTCCAGGATATCTCGCTGCTGCTGGAAGTCCTGCGCCAGCTGGTGGATGCGGGCAATACCGTGGTCATCATCGAACACAACCTGGACGTCATCAAGACCGCCGACTGGGTGGTGGACATGGGGCCCGAGGGCGGCAACGGCGGCGGCGAGATCGTGGCCCAGGGCACGCCGGAGGACATCGCCGCCTGCCCGCAAAGCTACACGGGCAGGTATTTGAAGCCGCTGCTGGAGAGCTAGCCCCGCGAGCTGCCGGGTTCGCGGCCTTAGTTCACGCCGGAGCTCCCCCGCAGCCAGTCTGGCAAATTCCCCTACGCAGCTGGGTCCTTGACGTTGGGGATGGTTTCGAACTCGACGTTGTAGATCTGGCCGTTGACCTTTTCGGCTTTGCGGATATACACGTTCTGGATGATGTCGCGGGTTTGCGGATCAATGGTGACCGGCCCGCGCGGGCTGACCCAGCTCATGCCCTTCATGGTCGCCAGAAGCTGGTCACCCGTGGCGTTGGGGCCGGCTTTCTTGAGAGCGGCATAGATGAGATGCATGCCGTCATAGCCGCCCATAGCCATCAAATTTGGGCGCATTTTGTCGTTGGTCATTTTTTTGAATGCAGCGACATAAGCTTTGTTCTCCGGCGAATCGTGGGCGGCGGAATAGGGTTGCGAAGTCACGACACCCAGCGCTTCGTCGCCCATGGCCGGCAACAGATCGTCATCAAGCAAATCGCCTGCCCCGATAAGTTGGATGCCGGCCTGGGCCAGGCCTTTTTCCTTGAACTGCTTCATCAGGGCGGCGCCGGGGCCGGAGGGCACGAAGACGAACACGGCATCGGGCTTGGCGTCTTTCACGCGCTGCAGGAACGGCGCGAAGTCGGGGTTTTGCAGCGGGACGCGGATGCTCTCAAGAACTTTACCGCCTCCATCGGTAAAGTTCTTGATGAAAAATTTCTCAGCATCATGACCGGGACCGTAGTCGCTGATCAGGGTGATGGCAGTCTTGATCTTGGGATTCTTTGCGGCCCAATCGGCCAGAGGGGTCGTGATTTGAGGCAGCGTTTGAGAAGTCCGCACAATATAGGGCGACTTCTTGATGACGGACGACGTGGCCGCGGCCATGACCACCATGGGCACCTTGGCCTGGGTGGCCACCGGGGCGGCGGCGAAGGCCAGGGGGGTCAGGCCGAAGCCGGCCAGCACGTTGACCTTGTCCTGGATGACCATTTCCTGGGCGATGCGCTTGGTGTTTTCAGGCTGCAGGCCGCCGTCGTCGCGCAGGATGACCTGGATCTTGCGGCCGTCGACCACGTCGCCGTGCTGCTGCATGTAAAGCCTGACCGCCGCATCGATTTGCTTGCCAGTGGAGGCGAAGGGGCCGGTCATGGGAACGATGAGCCCGATCTTGAAGGGCTCGGCCGCCGAGGCGGGCGCGGCAACCAGGCTGGTCGCGGCGGTTGCCAGGCATGCTGCCGCAAGGGCCGTCTTGATGATGCGTTTCATT
>NZ_DATMGA010000050.1:0-22072 GCF_035555955.1 Eoetvoesiella sp.
CACGCTCGACGCGTTCAATCAATACATCTCGGATTCCTAAGATAAAATCGACGGGGGACATCGGCATTCCTTCCATTAAGCTCGTTCTTCGCAAAAACAAGTTTAATGAATGTCGCTGTCCCCCTTTAATGAGGAAGAGCCAAGTAAAGCAATGCTTTACAATCGCAAAAAACCTTGGTACGCTAGAAGCTGGTTTAACAACGTTGAACAATCATGGAAATCACTCTGCGCCGATACGGCAACAGCACCGTTGCAGTGCTACCCCCGGCACTCTTAAAAGAGCTGCACCTTGCGGTAGGCCAATCCATGGCGGTTGACACAACTGCCGATGGAAAAATCATTATGTCCAAGAAACGCAAGTACACCCTCAGTGAGCTTGTGGCTCAGTGCGATACCAGCGCTCCGCCCCCGGCTGATATCGAGCTATGGGACAACGCTAAGCCAGTGGGTGGGGAATCCTGGTGAAAAAAGCGTTCGACAAGGGAGACATCGTATTCGTCACACTGGATCCGATTTTAGGTCATGAACAATCTGGCTCTCGCCCAGCCTTGGTACTCAGTCCAAAAGTCTTCAATCAACTTGGTGACGTACTGGTCGCCCCCATCACTCAGGGCGGAGATTTCTCCCGCTATGCCGGATTTGCGGTATCCCTAACTGGAACAGGATGCAAAACTCAGGGCGTAGCTCTTGTGAACAAAGTTCGCATGCTCGACCTTTCGGCTAGAGGAGCAAGGGTCGTTGAACGAGCCCCCCAGGCGGTCATTGACGATGCGTTGATGCGCCTGGCATCGATTCTGGAGATTTGACGGGCACAGGATCCGATTGAGCTGGATTGCGCAGACCTTTAACGTTCGATTCCTGCCCCCCCTTTGCTTAACGCCACACAGGCCCTTTTTATGACCGCTACCTACGCACGTCAATGACCGTGTCAAGAAGCACCGCGATGCCTTGCGCAAAGCGGGCTTGCGTCCTGTGCAGCTCTGGGTACCCGATATGCGCCGCCCTGGTTTTGGTGCGGAGTGCCGACGGCAGAGCCTGTTGGTTTCCCAGGCGGATCAGCGCGAAGCTGGCCTGGTTTCTGGGCATTGCCAAGTAGCATCTATGCTTTGCGCCATCCCCGCATTGCCAATGCCGGTGGCAGGATTCCCCCGGCGCTGCCTGTGTCGTCGTGCTGATTAAATTATCCTGCTCTGCTCATTTTGCCCGTAACCGAGAATTCCTCGAAGCCTTGGACAAGAGTCGAACGAGTCCTTCTCGCGCTTGACCCATGGGATCATGGCTGAAAAAAAAGCAACGTAGCGCCAACCCTTAAACCTTCAGGCTTTCCATCGTCTGCAGATTAAGGCGCGAGATGATTCGGCGCGCCCGATTGGCGCCGACGTCGACGTGAATGTCCACGCCAGGCGGATTGTCGAAGCGCAGCATGTTCTGGTATTGCGCCTCGATAATCACCTTGTCTTCGGCAAAGGTGTTCTTGGTCTGCTCGTAGACGGTGGGGAAGTTGTCGTCGCAGTCGGGATGCGAGTTCGAAGCTATGGTCCAGAAATAATGCGAGGTGGTTTCGGTTTCGGGGGTAATGCCGTGGAATCCGCGCATATGGAAGCCGCCGCGCTCGGGGGCGGCCAGGTCTTCGGCGCCGGCGTCGGTGGCGCCGGTCCAGATGGCCAGATACGAGAGGTTGAACTCGATTTCCTGCCAGCGGTCGATCAGGCCTTTATAGGGCCAGGCGGCCGTATATGTAGGAGGGGGCGTTGAGTCTTTCATCCAGCGTACGACGCGCACGGTGTCGCCGTCGCCTTCCACACGGGTGGGAGCATTCATGTGCAGCTTGGCGTTGCCGCCTATGGTTTTCAGGTGCACGTAGCCCAGATGGCTAAGGTCCAGCAGATTGTCGTGGATGAGCTGATAGGGGGCTTCGTAGTGGAACAGTCCGCCCTTGAACTGGTACTTGGGGTTGTCGTGCACGGCGTATTCGGGCGGTTCACAGGCGGGGGCCGTATCGTCGGCCTGGCCCATCCAGATCCAGACGATCTGGTTACGCTCCTTGACGGTATAGGGTTTTACGAAAGCCTTGACCGGTACTTTTTCCTGGCCGGGGATTTCCAGGCATTTGCCGTCGGCGCCGAACAGCAGGCCGTGGTAGCCGCAGCGGATGCCGGCGTCTTCCAGCGTGCCGTAGGACAAGGGCAATTGGCGGTGGCAGCATCGGTCTTCCAGCGCGGCAACTTCGCCGGAAGGTGTGCGGAACAGCACCACGGGCTCGCCCAGCAGCGTGCGGGCGACGGGTTTGTCCTGAAGCTCGCTGGACAGGGCGGCGACGTACCATTGGTTGCGTGGAAACATGATGGGCTCCTCGATATAGCGATAGCGCTATCCTAGGCGTTCAGATATATTAGTCAATTAGATAAATCTAATAGTCTGTATTCAAATTATGGATTTAAAAGATCTGAAGGATCTCGACTTCAAGCTGCTGGCCGTGTTCGATGCGGTGTTCGAGACGCAAAGCGTGACGCTGGCCGGCAAGCAGATAGGTCTTAGCCAGCCCGCCATGAGCTATTCGCTGACCCGGCTGCGCGCCGTGTTTGGCGACCCGTTGTTCATCCGGGTTGACAACGCCATGCAACCCACTCCGCGCGCCGTGGCGTTGATGCCCTCGGTCAGGCGCATCATGCAGGTATTGCAGGGGGAGTTGCTGGGCGGGCAGGGTTTTGATCCCTCAACGTCGGTTCGCCGGTTCGAGCTTTGCATGTCCGATATCGGCGAGCTGTATTTCCTGCCTGGCCTGGCCCGCGGCGTGTGGGAGCAAGGCCCGGGCTGTACCTTGCGCACGCGCTCCCTGCCCATCGACGAACTGATAAAGGCCATGGAGGAGGGCGGGGTCGATCTGGCCGTCGGCTATTACCCCGATCTGCACAAGGCGGGGTTTTACCAGCAGTTGTTGTTTGAAAGCGTCTTCGTGTGCATTGCCAGCAGCAATAACCGGCATTTGCGCAAAGGGCTGTCGCTGCAGGTATACCAGAGCGCGCCGCATGTGGTGGTGGCCTATGAGGGGCGCAGCCAGGAGATCATCGACCATCATTTGCGGCAAATGAAAATCGAACGCCGCGTCATGCTGACCGTACCGCACTTTTTAAGCCTGGCCGAAATCGTTCCGCAAACCGAGGTCGTCGCCACCGTACCGCGCGAGGTAGCCCAGCAGCTGGCCAAATCGGGAACCATCCGCATCCACGAGCTGCCGGTTGCCGCGCCGACCTTTCCGCTGATGCAGTTCTGGCACAAGCGCAGCCATGCAGACCCGGCCAGCCAATGGCTACGCTCCATCGTGCGGGCGGAGTTCCAGCATGGGGCGGCCGCCCGGCGGACTTCCCGATAGAACGCGGGCAGGTCGAACCAGTTCTTTGTCGCGGGCGGCTGGTCGTTTGGCATGAAAGGCGGCTCTTCGAGCCTGCCTTCATTTGGCCGAAGGCGGTCGGGTGGCATGGCCCAGTACAAATTGTATCCTGATTCATACACAAAGACACATGTGGATTCAATATTGATTTCGCGCTTGCTGTAGAATCGCGTCCGCCCCGCTTGGGCGGCCATGCCGAATAGCGGGTCGGTGCGGGCGATGGGAAATCAGCGCAGCGCAAATCGCCGCCCCTCCTCATATCGAGAATCCCATGTCTCAAACCCATACTGCATTCACGCCGGCCGCCAGTTCTGCGCGGGCTCCAGCCAATTCGCGCCTGCGCGTCATTCTTGCCAGTCTTATCGGCACCACCATCGAGTTCTACGATTTCTACGTCTATGCGACGGCCGCCGTGCTGGTTTTTCCGCATCTTTTCTTTCCCACCGGCAACGATACGACGGCGCTGCTCTCGTCGTTCGCGGTCTTTGGCGCAGCCATGGTTGCCCGTCCGCTCGGGGCGGTGTTTTTCGGGCACATGGGAGACAAGGTGGGGCGCAAGGCGACGCTGGTTGCGGCGCTGCTGACCATGGGGATAGCCACCTTCCTCATCGGCCTGCTGCCCACCTACCACAGCATAGGCTGGTTCGCGCCGCTGCTGCTGGTGCTTCTGCGCCTGGCCCAGGGGTTTGCGTTGGGAGGGGAATGGTCGGGCGCCGCCCTGGTGGCCACCGAAAACGCGCCCAAGGACAAGCGGGCGCTGTATGGCACGTTTCCGCAGCTTGGGGCGCCCATAGGCTTCATTATTGCAAACGGACTGTTTCTTATCGTGGCGGCAATACTGCCCTCCGGCGATCCCTCGCGGCCATCCGACGCGTTTCTGGACTGGGGCTGGAGAATTCCTTTCCTGTTCTCTTCGGTCATGGTGATCGTGGGGCTGTGGGTGCGGCTTCATCTGGTGGAAAGCTCCGCCTTCTCCAAGGCGGTATCCACGGGAACGGTGGTCAAGCTGCCGCTGGGCGAGGTGCTGCAGAAATATCCGCGCCAGTTGGTGCTTGGCACGTTCTACATGCTGGCGACCTATGTGCTTTTCTATCTCATGACGACCTATTCCCTGAGCTATGGGCGGGCTCCGGTCAATCCCGCCGGTGGGCAGTTGCCGGGCCTGGGGTACAGCTATAACACCTTTGTGTTCATGTTGATCGTGGGTGTGCTGTTCTTCGGGTTGTTTACCCTGCTCTCGGGTCCCTGGGCCGACAGATTCGGCCGCCGTAAAACGCTGATCGCCGTCACCATCGCGATCATCGTATTCGGGCTTTCGTGGGTGCCGTTGCTGAACGCCGGATTCCCCGGCGCCATGGCCTGGCTGATCATCGGCTTCAGCCTCATGGGAACCACGTTCGGCCCAATGGGAGCCTTGCTGCCGGAGTTGTTTCCCACCCATGTCCGGTATACGGGCTCGGGAATTTCCTACAACGTGTCGTCGATCCTGGGCGCCGCGGTGGCTCCGTTCATTGCTGTCTGGTTATGGGGCATGGCCGACGGCAGCCCCTTCCTCGTGGGCGTCTATCTGGCCGTCATGGGTGTGCTGACCCTGATTGCGCTGCTGCTGGGCAAGGAAACCAGGCACGTCGATATCGAGGCCTGAGGCCGCGCCCAACGTTGACGATAGCGGCGCGTCGGGCGGCGGCCTGCCCTGGCGCGCCTGGGCGTGCGCAAGCGCCACAGCGGCCGCGGTCCTGGCTCAGATTTCCGTATCGTCGTTTTCCTGTTCGTCGTCCGCGAATATTTCGCGCGGTGTGCGCGGCCGGTCTTCGTGCTTCGAGAATTTTTCGAATTCAGCCTGGGCGCTGGAGGCAGCCTCGTCCAGATGCGACAGGTAGAACCTGCTCATCCGGCGCTGGTTGGTTTGGCGGGCGTGCAGATTCAGAAGCAGTTTCATGGGCGTTCGACATGGCAATGGATGCTTTACCGTACCACATATCGCCGCCCTAGGCCTGTGCGCAGCCCGCCGGCAATAGTTGCTGCACCAGCTGCCAGATATCGCCCGGCGTGCGCGCAATGGCGTCGGCTTGCCAGCCTTCGACCTCGCTCAGCCCGCAATAGCCATAGGCCGCAGCTATGGTGGGCATGCCGGCCGCCTTGCCGGCCACGATGTCCCGCTCGTCGTCGCCCACGTAGATACACTGTTCGGGCGCGAAGCCGGCTTTTTCAGCGGCATAAAGCAGGGGGGCGGGATGCGGCTTGGGGTGGCTGGCGGTATCGCCGCCCACCGTGACCGCGCAATCGTCGGCCAGGCCCAGGTGCTCGACGAGGGGCAGGGCCAGGTGTTCGACCTTGTTGGTGACGATGCCCCATTTGTAGCCGTGCCGCGCCAGCGTGCCCAGCAGTTGCTCCACCCCAGGGAACAGCACTGTCAGCGAGGTCATGTCCTGCTGGTAATCGTCCAGGAACTGCCGGCGCAACGTGTCGTATTCGGGGTGGTCCGGATCGATGTCCAGACTGGCCTTGAGCAGCCCGCGCGCGCCGTGCGAGGCCAGGGGGCGCAGGGCCTCGTAGGGCAGGGGCGCCAGCCCCTTGCGGGCGCGCGCCTTGTTGGCGGCGGCGGCCAGGTCGGGGGCGGTATCGGCCAGCGTGCCGTCGAAATCGAAAAGTACCAGTTTATGCATGATGCGCATCAGGCTTCGCGCTGGGTGGCGACCAGGTAGTTGACCGAGGTGTCGCGGGACAGCTTGTAGGTGTCGGTGATGGGGTTGTATTCCATGCCGCCCAGGTCGGCCACCTGCAGTCCGGCGCGGCGCGCCGAGGTGGCCAGTTCGCTGGGTTTGATGAAATGCTCGTAGCTGTGCGTGCCGCGCGGCAGCAGGCGCAGCAGGTATTCGGCGCCGATGATGGCGAACAGGAAGGACTTGGGATTGCGGTTGAGGGTGGAAAAAAACACCCAGCCGCCCGGCCTGGCCAACTGGCTGCAGGCCTGGATGATGGAGGCGGGATCGGGCACGTGCTCGAGCATTTCCATGCAGGTTACGACGTCGAACTGCCCGGCCTGCTCGGCGGCGAGCTGTTCGGCGCTGACTGTGCGGTAATCCACTTTTACGCCCGATTCCAGCCCGTGCAGCTTGGCGATTTTCAGCGATTTTTCGGCCAGATCGATGCCGGTGACGGTGGCACCGGCGCGCGCCATGCTTTCAGACAGTATCCCGCCGCCGCAGCCGACGTCGACGACCCGCTTGCCGGCCAGCGGCCCCGTGTGCTGTTGTATCCAGTTCAGTCGAAGGGGGTTGATGGCGTGCAGCGGCTTGAACTCGCTTTCGGGGTCCCACCAGCGGGAAGCCAGGGCGCTGAATTTGTCGAGTTCGGCCTGGTCGACGTTGCCGGAGGAAGCGGGGGATGTAGTTGCGGTCATGGTGGGCCTGCTGAATGAACAAGGGCCCCGCAGTGCGGGGCCCTTTATTGTAGCCGTTGCGGCCGCGAATATTACCCGAGGGTATTATTTGCGGGTACCAACGATTTCGATCTCGACGCGACGGTTCTTGGCGCGGCCTTCGCGAGTCTTGTTACTGGCGATGGGCTGCGATTCGCCCTTGCCTTCAACATAGATGCGGTTGGGGTCGATGCCTTTTTGCACCAGGTAGGCCTTGACGGCGTTGGCGCGGCGCTGCGAGAGCTTCAGGTTGTAGGCTTCGGTACCGATGGAGTCGGTGTGACCGGTAGCGATGAGGGTTTCGAGGTTGATCGACGAAGCTTGCTGGGCAACCTGGTCGAGCACCTGACGGCCTTCAGGCTTGATGGTGGATTTGTCGAAGTCGAAGAACGTATCGGCGTTCAGGACCACCTTGGTGGCGGTAGGAGCGACCACCGGAGCTTGTTGGGCAACTGGCACGCCGTCGCAGCCGGGGATGCCGGTGGCGGGGGTCCAGAAGCTGTCGCGCCAGCATAGTTCGTTGGTGCCGTTTTTCCAAACGTGGCCGTCCGAGTTTTGCCAATTATCGACTGTTTGCGCAGATACTGCACCCGAAGCCGAGAAGGCTGCAATGGCGAGCGCTAATGCGATTTTGGAGGGTTTATTCATGTTTCTCCTCATTGAGCTTAATGCTGGTAAGTGATCGCAGCGCATCTACGCCGCACATATAAAAACGTATAACCAGTATAGCAACGCTGTGTGATCAAACAAAGAATTGCACTGTATATCATTCGTGATAGGGCAAATCTTACGGCATTTCTGGTAACTAGGTTAAGCCCGTTTCACGTATGGCGTCCAGATATGCGGAATTCTACAGGAAGTTCCGGATTAATGTTGGGTTTTGGCAACAGGGAAAACGACTTAAAGTGGATTCTCGGGTTTCAGAGGAGACAGGCCTGATTTCGTGGGTTTGCCGTGGTGCGGGCGGCACCCGGCGGCTGTCTTTTATGCGCAACAGGGGGAAGTGCTAGAATTTCCTATTCGCCCGTTAGCGGCCTCTGACTTTACCTAACTAGATACCTTCTATGGATTCCTTCGCCAAGGAGACCCTTCCAATTTCGCTGGAAGAGGAAATGCGTCGCAGCTATCTCGATTACGCCATGAGCGTGATCGTGGGGCGTGCCTTGCCGGATGTGCGCGATGGCCTGAAGCCGGTGCACCGCCGGGTGCTGTACGCCATGCACGAACTCAACAACGATTGGAACCGCGCCTACAAGAAGTCGGCGCGCATTGTCGGGGACGTCATCGGTAAGTACCACCCCCACGGCGACTCGGCCGTGTACGACACTATCGTGCGCATGGCCCAGGACTTCTCCCTGCGCTACATGCTGGTCGACGGGCAGGGCAACTTCGGTTCCATCGACGGCGACAACGCCGCAGCCATGCGGTATACCGAAATCCGCCTTGCCAAGATCGCCCACGAACTCCTGGCCGACATCGACCAGGAAACCGTCGATTTCGGCCCCAACTACGACGGCAGCGAACAAGAACCCTTGCTGCTCCCGTCGCGCCTGCCCAACCTGCTGGTCAACGGCAGCTCGGGCATCGCGGTCGGCATGGCCACCAATATACCGCCGCACAACCTGGCCGAAGTCGTCGACGGCTGCCTGTATTGCCTGCGCAATCCCGGCTGCTCGGTGGACGAACTCATCGAGATCATTCCCGCGCCGGACTTCCCCACGGGCGGGATCATCTACGGCATGTCGGGCGTGCGCGAGGGCTACCGCACGGGGCGGGGGCGCGTCATCATGCGCGCCAAGACGCATTTCGAAGACATGGAAAAGGGCAACAGGCAGGCCATCGTAGTCGATGCCATTCCCTACCAGGTCAATAAAAAGTCGTTGCAGGAACGTATTGCCGAGTTGGTCAACGAAAAGAAGGTCGAGGGCATTTCCGACATTCGCGACGAGTCCGACAAAGACGGCATGCGCCTGGTCATCGAGCTCAAGCGCGGTGAAGTTCCCGAAGTCGTCCTGAACAACCTGTACAAGAATACGCAGTTGCAAGACACGTTCGGCATGAACCTCGTGGCGCTGGTCGACGGCCAGCCGCGCCTGCTCAACCTGAAGCAAATGGTCGAGTACTTCCTGCAGCACCGCCGCGAGGTGGTGACGCGCCGCACGGTGTACCAGTTGCGCAAGGCGCGCGAGCGCGGCCACGTGCTCGAGGGCCTGGCCGTGGCGCTGGCCAATATCGACGAGTTCATCGCCATCATCAAGGCTGCGCCCACGCCTCCGGTGGCCCGCCAGGACTTGATGGACCGGACCTGGGATTCCTCGCTGGTGCGCGAAATGCTGACGCGCGCCGAGGGCGATACACCGGGCGGACGAGCCGCCTACCGGCCCGAAAGCCTGCCCGAGATATTCGGGCTGCAGGCCGACGGGCTGTACCGCCTCAGCGACACCCAGGCCCAGGAAATCCTGAATATGCGCCTGCAGCGCCTGACCGGCCTGGAGCAGGACAAGATCGTCAACGAATACAAAGACATCATGTCCACCATTGCGGACCTGCTCGACATCCTGGCGCGTCCTGAGCGCGTCACGACCATCATCGGCGACGAACTGCAGGCCATCAAGGCCGAGTTCTCGACCAACGCCAAGGACGTGCGCCGCTCGGAAATCGAATACAACGCCACCGAGCTGGACACCGAAGACCTCATCACCCCCATGGACATGGTGGTTACGCTGTCGCAGTCCGGCTATATAAAAAGCCAGCCTTTGTCCGAGTACCGGGCGCAAAAGCGCGGCGGGCGGGGCAAGCAGGCTACGGCCATGAAGGAAAACGACTGGGTCGACCAGTTGTTCATCGCCAATACGCACGACTACCTGCTGTGCTTCTCCGACCGCGGCCGCGTGTACTGGCTCAAGGTATGGGAAGTGCCGCAAGGCTCGCGCAACTCGCGCGGCCGGCCCATCGTCAATATGTTCCCGCTGGTCGATGGCGAGAAGATCACCGTCGTGCTCAACGTCAAGGCGTTCAGCGACGACGAATACGTGTTCATGGCGACTTCGCGCGGCACGGTCAAGAAGACCCCGCTGTCGGAGTTTTCCAATCCCCGCAAGGCCGGCATCATCGCCGTTGCCCTGGATGACGGCGACTATCTTATCGGCGCCGACCTCACCGACGGCCAGCACGACGTCATGCTGTTCTCCGATTCGGGCAAGGCCGTGCGCTTCGACGAAAACGACGTGCGTCCCATGGGCCGCACCGCGCGCGGCGTGCGCGGCATGATGCTCGAAGACGGGCAGGCTGTCATTTCGCTGCTGGTCGCCGAAGACGAAACGCAAAGCGTGCTCACTGCCACCGAAAACGGCTTCGGCAAGCGCACTTCCATCGTCGAATACACGCGCCATGGCCGCGGCACCAAGGGCATGATCGCCATCCAGACCAGCGCCCGCAACGGCAAGGTGGTGGGCGCCGTGCTGGTTCGCCCGTCCGACGAAATCATGCTCATCACCACGGGCGGTGTGCTGGTGCGCACGCGGGTTTCCGAGATCCGCGAAATGGGCCGGGCCACCCAGGGCGTAACCCTTATCAGCGTGGACGACGACAGCCTGCTGTCGGGCGTGCGCCGCGTGGCGGAAAGCGATGCCGACGAAGTCGACGTGGACGTCGATGCCGGGGCGGATGGCAGCGCGGCTGACGATGCCTCGCCTGACACCGATGCCGGCAGGCCTGGTTCCGACCAGGCCGAGGGGGACGACGAGTAATGCGCCCCTGGAATTTTTCGGCGGGCCCTTCGGCCCTGCCCTTGGAAGTGTTGCGCACGGCGGCGGAGGAAATGACCGATTGGCGCGGCAGCGGCATGTCGGTCATGGAAATGAGCCATCGCGGCAAGCAGTTCATCCAGATCCACGCCGAGGCGGAAGCCGACCTGCGCGAATTGCTGGCCGTGCCGGACGACTTCGCCGTGCTGTTCATGCAGGGCGGCGGCATCGGCGAGAACGCCATCCTGCCCATGAATCTCATAGGTCGGGGCGGTGCGAACAAGGCCGACTACGTGTTGTCGGGGTCGTGGTCGAACAAGTCGTACAAAGAAGGGCGCCGCTATGGCGATGCCGCCGTGGCGGCCAGCAGCGGCGATGCCGTGTCGCTGGACGGGGTGCGGCAGGAGGCCTGGACCTGGTTTCCCGATCCGGCCCAATGGAAGGTTCGCGCCGATGCGTCCTACGTGCATTTGTGCAGCAACGAAACCATAGACGGCGTCGAGTTCGTCCAGTGGCCCGACCTGGCGGCGCTGGGCGCGCCGGGCGTGCCGCTTACCGTCGATGCGTCCTCGCATATCTTGTCTCGCCCCATCGATTTCTCGCGCGCGGGCCTGGTGTTCGCCGGCGCCCAGAAAAACGCGGGCCCCGCCGGCGTCACGCTGGTATTCGTGCGCCGCGACCTCATCGGCCATGCACTGCCCACTTGCCCCTCGGCCTTCGATTATGCCAATGTCGCGGGGGCCGACTCCATGTTCAACACGCCGCCCACCTATGCCATCTATGTGGCCGGCCTGGTGTTCAAGTGGCTCAAGAAGCAGGGCGGAGTGGCGGCCATGGAAAGGGCCAATATCGCCAAGGCCCAGGCTTTGTACGGCTACCTGGACAGCACCGATTTCTACAGCAACCGGGTTCACCCCAGCGTGCGCTCGCGCATGAACGTGCCGTTCTTCCTGGCCGACGAAACACTCAATGCCGCGTTTCTGCAACAGGCGGAAGCCGCGGGCCTGCTGCAGCTCAAGGGGCATAAAAGCGTGGGCGGCATGCGGGCCTCCATATACAATGCCATGCCACTTGAAGGCGTGAACGCGCTTATCGCATTCATGCAGGATTTCGAACGTCGCCATGGATAAAACACTGCAGAACCAATTGTCGCCCCTGCGTGATCGCATCGATGCGATCGACAAGCAGATTCTCGACTTGCTCAACCAGCGCGCGCAAGCGGCCCTGGACGTCGGCAAGGTCAAGCATGCCTTCGACGCCGACGGCGCGGTGCTCAAGCCCGAGCGCGAGGCTAATATCGTCCGCAGCCTGCAGGCCGGCAACGGCGGGCCGTTTCCGTCTCCGGCCATCGATGCGGTCTGGACCCAGATCATCTCGGCATGCCGCGGGCTGGAAAGCACCATGACTGTCGCCTACCTGGGGCCGCAAGGGTCGTTTTCGGAGCAGGCGGCGCTCGAGCATTTCGGCAACTCGGTCGAAAAATTGCGCTGCGACTCTTTCGACGAAGTCTTTCGCGCCGTCGAGGCCGGCCAGGCCCAGGTTGGCATGGTGCCGGTGGAAAACTCCACCGAAGGCGCGGTCAACCGCACCCTGGACCTGCTGCTGAACTCCTCGTTGAAAGTGCTGGGCGAACGCTCGCTCAGCATCCACCATTGCCTGATGACGCAGTCGGGCACCATGCAGGGCATCAAGCGCGTGATGGCGCATCCGCAGGCGCTGGCGCAGTGCCAGGCCTGGCTTTCCCGGCATTATCCGAATCTTGCGCGCGATGCCGCCTCCAGCAACGCCGAGGCGGCGCGCATCGCCGCCGAAGACCCCACGGTTGCCGCCATTGCCGGTTCCATGGCGGCCCAGGCCTGGGGCCTGGAGCTGGTGGCGCAGGGCATCCAGGACGACGCCCAGAACCGTACGCGCTTTCTGGCGGTCGGCGCCATCGAGACCCTGCCTTCGGGGCACGACAAGACCAGCGTCATCATGGCCGTGCCCAATCGCGCCGGCGCAGTCTACGAGATGCTGGCGCCGCTGGCCGACAACGGCGTGTCCATGACGCGGCTGGAGTCGCGGCCGGCGCGCACGGGGCAGTGGGAATACTATTTTTACGTCGATCTTCTTGGCCATCGCAACGATCCGGCCGTCGCCACCGCGCTGGCTCAGCTGAAAAAAAAGGCGGCTTTCTTCAAAGAGCTCGGCTCTTACCCCATCCAGTAAAAGGCCCGCACGCATGACTTCCGACCTTGCTGCGTCGAATGTCCGGCCGGCCGCCCTGGTGGGCGTGCTGGCGGTGGTGGGCGTGGGCCTGATCGGCGGCTCGTTCGCTGCCGCCTTGCGCCGCCGCGGCGCGGTGGGCAGGGTGCTGGGCGCCGGCCGTCAGGCCGGCACCCTCGAGCAGGCGCGCCGCCTGGGCCTCATCGACCAAGCCGTGACGCTGCAACAGGCTGCCGAGCAAGCCGACCTGATCTTGCTGGCCGCACCGGTGGGCGCGACCCGGCGCATCCTCGAAGAGCTGGCGCCGCATCTGCGCAGCCACACCATCGTGACCGACGCGGGCAGCACCAAGCTGGACGTCGTGCGGGCGGCGTATGCGGCCCTGGGTGGGAAGGCGGCGCAGTTCATTCCCGGCCATCCCATTGCCGGCGCCGAAACCACGGGCCCCCAGGCGGCGGATGCCGATCTGTACATCAACCGCACCGTCGTGCTCACCCCCTTGCCGGAAAACGCCGCCGAGGCGAAAACCCTGCTGACCAGGGCGTGGGAGCGCTGCGGAGCGCGGGTCGTGACCATGGATGCCCAGGCGCACGACGTGGCCCTGGCATCGGTAAGCCATGTGCCGCATTTCCTGGCATCGGTGTTCATGGAACAGGTTGCCGCGGCCCATGATTCCAGCGCGCGCATGGCGCTGGCCGGAACGGGTTTCCGCGACTTTACGCGCATTGCCGCCGGGTCGCCGGAAATGTGGCGCGACATCTTCATGGCCAATCGCGATGCCTTGTTGTCCGAGCTGCAAGAGGTCAAGGCGGCCCTGGAGCGCGCCGAGCAGTGCGTGCGCGAAGGCGATGGCGAGGGACTGCACGATTTCCTGGAGCGTGCGGCATTGGCCCGCCGTTTCTGGGGTAGCCGGAGCGGCCTGTCATGAGCACGCAAACCAGTTTGCGCCTGCCTGCGGCGCGCACGGCACGCGGCGATGTCCGCTTGCCGGGATCCAAGAGCATTTCGAACCGGGTCCTGCTGCTGGCCGCTTTGGCCCGGGGAACGACTCGTCTTGGCGGCCTGCTTGATTCCGACGACACGCGTGTCATGCTGGCTGCGTTGCGGCAGTTGGGCGTCGCCATCGATTCAACCGGTCCGACGCAGGTGGACGTGCATGGCGCGGGCGGACGTTTCCCCCAGGCTCAGGGTGATTTCTTCCTGGGCAATGCGGGCACCGCCTTCCGGCCCCTGACGGCGGCGCTGGCCGTCATGGGCGGCGATTATCGGCTGTCGGGCGTGCCGCGCATGCACGAACGGCCCATCGGCGACCTGGTCGATGCGCTGCGCCAGGCTGGCGCCCAGGTGCAGTACCAGGGCAGCGAGGGCTACCCGCCCCTGGCCATCGGCCAAGGGCGCATTCGTGTGGATGCGCCGCTGCGCATCAAGGGGTCGGTGTCCAGCCAGTTTCTGACGGCGCTGCTTCTGGCCGCGCCCATCCACGCGGCCCTGGCCGGCGAGGCGGTGGCCATCGAGGTCGAGGGCGAGCTCATTTCCAAGCCCTATATCCTGATTACGCTGAACCTGATGGAGCGCTTCGGCGTGACGGTGCAGCGCGAAGGCTGGCGCCGTTTCGTGATTCCGGCCGACGCCTCCTATCGTTCCCCGGGCGCCATGACGATCGAAGGCGATGCCTCGTCGGCCTCGTATTTCATGGCGCTGGGCGCCATAGGCGGCGGGCCGGTGCGCATCCACGGGGTGGGCTCGGCCAGCATCCAGGGCGACATGGCGTTTGCCGACACGCTCGAAGCCATGGGCGCCCGGGTCGTGCGGCATCCCGACTCCGTGGCGGTCAGCGGCGTGCAGGTGGCGCAGGGCGCAAAGCTCAAGGCCTTCGACCAGGACTTCAACCTGATTCCCGATGCGGCCATGACGGCGGCGGCCCTGGCCATGTTTGCCGACGGCCCCTGCACGCTGCGCAATATCGGCAGCTGGCGCGTCAAGGAGACCGATCGCATCCATGCCATGCATACCGAGCTGGCAAAGCTGGGCGCCGAGGTCGAGTCGGGCCCCGATTGGCTGCGCGTGCGTCCGGTCGAGTTTTCGCGCTGGCGCGAGGCCAGCATCGCCACCTACGACGACCATCGCATGGCCATGTGCTTTTCGCTGGCCGCTTTCGGCCCCCGGGCTGTTACGATTCTGGACCCGGGTTGCGTGGCCAAGACCTTTCCCGACTACTTCACCGTTTTTGAGGGGCTGATCCAGTCATGAGTCCAACTGAAAAAGCGCCTGTCATTGCCATCGACGGCCCGACGGCTTCGGGCAAGGGCACCATCGCCCAGCGGGTTGCCCAGGCCTTGGGATGGTCGGTGCTGGACAGCGGGTCGCTATACCGCCTTACGGCGCTGGCCTGCCTGGACGACGGTGTGGATCCCGCCGACGAGGCGGCCGTGGCCCAGGCGGCGCGCGGCCTGGATGTGCGCTTCGACGGCGGCCGAATTTTTCTTTCGGAACAAGATGTTACCGAGCGCATCCGCGCCGAGGTGGTGGGCAACCTGGCGTCCCAGGTGGCGGTGCTGGGCGATGTGCGCAAGGCGCTGCTCGACCGCCAGAGGGCGTTCCGGAGGGCGCCGGGCCTGGTTGCCGATGGGCGGGACATGGGAACCGTGGTATTTCCGGATGCGCCCCTGAAAGTCTTTCTTGTGGCCGATGTCGCCGCCAGGGCGCAAAGAAGATGTAAGCAGTTGAAGGAAAAGGGAATTTCTGCTAATCTAGCAAGCCTTATGCAAGATATGGAAGAGCGCGATGCGCGCGACCGTACGCGTTCGAACGCGCCGCTTGTGGCGGCGCCCGATGCGCATACGGTGGATTCCTCGAATCTATCCATCGATGCAACCGTAAATGCAGTACTCGGCCTTTGGTCGAAATTGGTGTCCTCGAAGGCCTAATGGCCTTTGCGGGATTTGTTTTTCACTCCGCCGGGGCCCGCGTGGTCTTGGTGTGTTTTTAATAGCCATTCCGGCTTAATGGAATTATTTTAATGTCCTCCATTCCAACCACTGCCGCCACTGGCGGCGAAAGCTTTGCCGACTTGTTCGCAGAAAGTATCAAGAACCAGGACATGAAGTCCGGTGAAGTCATCTCGGCCGAAGTCATCCGCATCGATCACAATTTCGTCGTGGTCAACGCGGGTCTCAAGTCCGAGGCTCTTATTCCTCTCGAAGAATTCCTGAACGATCAAGGCGAAGTCGAAGTCAAGGCTGGCGATTTCGTTTCCGTAGCCATTGATTCGCTCGAAAACGGTTACGGCGACACCATCCTGTCGCGCGACCGCGCCAAGCGCCTTTCGGCCTGGCTGCAGCTCGAACAAGCGCTCGAGTCCGGCGAAATGGTCACCGGCACCATCACCGGCAAGGTCAAGGGCGGTCTTACCGTCATGACCAACGGCATCCGCGCCTTCCTGCCCGGCTCGCTGGTCGACCTGCGTCCCGTCAAGGACACCACGCCCTACGAGGGCAAGACCATGGAATTCAAGGTCATCAAGCTCGATCGCAAGCGCAACAACGTTGTGCTGTCGCGTCGCTCGGTCCTTGAAGCCAGCATGGGCGAAGAACGCCAGAAACTGCTCGAAACCCTCAGCGAAGGCGCTGTGGTCAAGGGCGTGGTCAAGAACATCACCGACTACGGCGCGTTCGTCGACCTGGGCGGCATCGACGGCCTGCTGCACATCACCGACATGGCATGGCGCCGCGTTCGCCATCCTTCCGAAGTCCTGCAAGTGGGCCAGGAAGTCGAAGCCAAGGTCCTCAAGTTCGACCAGGAGCGCAGCCGCGTTTCGCTGGGCGTCAAGCAGCTTGGTGAAGACCCATGGGTCGGCCTGGCTCGCCGCTACCCGCAACACACCCGCCTGTTCGGCAAGGTCACCAACCTCACCGACTACGGTGCGTTCGTTGAAGTCGAGTCGGGCATCGAAGGCCTGGTGCACGTTTCCGAAATGGACTGGACCAACAAGAACATCGATCCTCGCAAAGTCGTCACGCTGGGCGACGAAGTCGAAGTCATGGTTCTGGAAATCGACGAAGAACGCCGCCGCATTTCGCTGGGCATGAAGCAGTGCCGCGCGAATCCCTGGGAAGAGTTCTCCATCAACTTCAAGCGCGGCGACAAAGTCCGCGGCGCCATCAAGTCCATCACCGACTTCGGCGTGTTCGTCGGCTTGCCCGGCGGCATCGACGGCCTGGTTCACATGTCCGACATCTCGTGGGCCGAATCCGGCGAAGAAGCTGTGCGCAACTTCAAGAAGGGCGACGAAATCGACGCCGTGGTGCTGGGCATCGACACCGACAAGGAACGGATCTCGCTGGGCATCAAGCAGCTCGAAGGCGACCCCTTCAACAACTTCGTCGCCACCTACGACAAGGGCGCCGTGGTCCCGGGCGTCATCAAGTCCGTCGAAGCCAAGGGCGCCGTGGTTACCCTGTCGCTGGACGTCGAAGGCTATCTGCGCGCTTCCGAAATCTCCTCGGGCCGCGTCGAAGATGCAACCACTGTCCTGAAGGCCGGCGAAAACATCGAAGCCATGATCATCAACATCGACCGCAAGGCGCGTTCGATCCAGTTGTCCATCAAGGCTCGCGACAACGCCGAAACCGCCGATACCATCCAGCGCATGTCGGATGCCAGCGCTTCGTCGGGCACCACCAACCTGGGTGCACTGCTCAAAGCCAAGCTGGATCAGCAGCGCGACGACGGTTAATTGGTGTGACTAAGTCAGAACTGATCGCAATTCTGGCCAGCCGCTACCCGCAACTGGCCGTGCGCGATACCGATATAGCCGTCAAGACGGTGCTCGATGCCATGACCCAGGCCCTGGCCAACGGTCAGCGCATCGAGATCCGCGGCTTTGGCAGCTTTTCGCTATCCGAGCGTTCACCGCGCGTGGGGCGCAACCCCAAGTCCGGCGAGAAAGTCATGGTGCCCGGCAAACGGGTGCCGCACTTCAAGGCGGGCAAGGAATTGCGCGAGCGGGTCGATGCGGCGTTCGACGCCAAAGTCAACACGGTTTCCGAACCTGACTTCGAGTCGCCGTCCGCAGATCCTCGCTTCATGCACGGCTGAAGGCTTCATTGCCATGTCGTTTCAAGCAGGCCTCCCGGTTTCTCCGGGAGGCCTGCTTGCTTATGAGGCGCGAACCGAAAATGTTTGCGCCGATTCGCGGTGAGGGCGGCGATTCCCCTTACAATTACCTCATTCCTGATCAATTGGAGTTTCTGTCATGCGCTACCTGGTCTGGGCATTAAGGTTGCTGGTCTTCGTGCTGGTTTTATTGTTTGCCCTTAAAAACACCGATCCGGTCAATGTCCGTTTCTATGCCGATCACGTCATTGCGGGCGTGCCGCTCATCGTGGTCATGCTGGCGGCTTTTGTCGTGGGCATTGTGTTCACCTTGCTGGCCGTGTTCCCGGCGAGCTGGCGCCGGCGCCGCGAACTGCGCAAGCTGCGGCGCGACGTGCAACGCCTGCAGGACGCCGGCAAATACGGGACGGAGCCCGATCCCGTGATCCCGCCTGAAACCATTGCGCCCCTGGCGCCTCTGTAATCGCCGAGGCTGATCCGTGGACTTCGAACCCTGGTGGCTGATTGTGGTGCCCGTGCTGTTCGCATTGGGCTGGATTGCCGCGCGCGTCGATATTCGGCAAATGCTGTCCGAAACCCGCGCCTTGCCCGATTCCTATTTCAAGGGCCTTAATTTCATCCTCAACGAAGAGCCCGACCGAGCCATCGATGCGTTCGTCGAGGTGGCCAAGCTCGACCCCGAAACCACCGAGCTGCATTTCGCCCTGGGCAGCCTGTTCCGCCGGCGCGGCGAAATGGAGCGCGCCATCCGCGTGCATCAAAGCCTGCTGGCCCGGTCCGATTTGCCTCAGGCCGAGCGCGAACATGCGCAACACGAAATCGCGCAAGACTTCCTCAAGGCCGGCATGCTGGATCGCGCCGAACAGGCTTTCCAGAACGTGCTGGACACGCGCTTCGCCGTGCAGGCGGTGCGCGCGCTGATCCGCATCTACGAGTCCGAGCACGATTGGCCGCGCGCCATCGAAGCGGTAAAGCGGCTGCGCGCCCTGGTCGACGAGCCCGTTCCGCAACTGGTGCATTATCAATGCGAACAGGCGCAAACGGCATTGGGCGCCCGGCCGCCCAACCTGCAGGAGGCCGAGGCGGCCCTGGATGCCGCCGACAACGCCGCGGCGGCGCTGCGCGGCCAGGCGCGCGGGCAGGCTTCCGAAGCGCGCATTGCCATGCTGCGCGCCGCCGTTGCCAAGCTGCGCAACAACCCCGAGCAGCAACGGGCTTATCTGGAATCCGTGCTGTCCATCGCGCCCGAGTACGCCGGTCTGGTCGCCGGCGAACTGTTCGAGTGCTATCGGACCATAGGCCGGCCCGAAGAAGGCCTGGCAACGCTCAAAAACCATTACCTGCGCCATCCCACGCTGGACACCTTCAATGTGGTGTTCCGCGAAATGCGGGCGCAACAAGGGCACGATACGGCCTGGGAGTTTGCGCGCGATGCTCTGCGGGCCCACCCCTCGCTGCTGGGTCTCGATCGCTTGCTGGAAATCGAGCTGGCAACCGGCGATCGCTCCACATTGCCCAACGTCACGCCCGATGCCGACCTGAGCCTGCTGCGCTCGCTCATCCACAAGCACACTCAGCGTCTGGATCGTTATTCCTGCAATGTGTGCGGCTTCGAGGCCCGGCATTTCTATTGGCAGTGCCCGGGCTGCAATTCCTGGGAAACCTACAAGCCTCTGCGCCTCGAGGAGATTAAATGAAGCCGTTTCCTGCCCGGGAAATCAAGGACGTCAACGTCCTGGTCGTCGGCGACATCATGCTCGACCGCTACTGGTTCGGCGAGGTCGAGCGCATTTCACCCGAGGCGCCGGTGCCGGTGGTGCGGGTGGCGCGCCGTGAAGACCGGCTGGGTGGCGCGGCGAACGTGGCGCGCAATATCGTGGCCCTTGGCGCCCGGGCCACGCTGGTCGGCGTGGTCGGCCGGGACGAGGCGGGCGCCAAGGTAGACGAGCTGGCCGCAAGCGAAGGCATTGCCACGCGGCTGGTCGGCGATTCCAGCCTGCATACCACCCTGAAGATGCGGGTGCTTGGGCGCCAGCAGCAGCTGCTGCGCGTCGATTTCGAAGAAATGCCCCAGGCGGCCAGCCTCGATGGCATCCAGGCCAGCGTGCAGGAGCTTTTGGCCACCCATACGGTGGTCGTGCTGTCCGATTATGCCAAGGGTGCGCTGGCGCGGGTCGAATCGCTTATCCAGGCGGCGCGCGAGGCCGGCGTGCCTGTGCTGGTCGATCCCAAGGGGCATATCTACAAGCGATACTTCGGGGCTACCATCATCACGCCCAACCGTTCCGAAATGCAGGATGCCGTGGGGCGCTGGCGCACCGAAGAAGAGCTCGACGAGCGCGCACAGCGATTGCGCGAGGAGCTTCATCTCGAAGCCTTGCTGGTCACTCGATCCGAGCAGGGCATGACATTATTCACGTCGCAGGGGCGCCATCATATCGATGCGCAGGCCCAGGAAGTCTTCGACGTTTCGGGCGCGGGCGACACCGTGCTGGCCACCCTGGCCGTCATGCGGGCGGCCGGCCTGCCATGGTTCGAAGCGGTCGACTGGGCCAATCGCGCCGGCGGCATTGTTGTAGGCAAGCTGGGCACCTCGGTGGTGGCCGCGGGAGAGTTGGCATGATAATCGTTACCGGCGGAGCCGGCTTCATAGGCAGTAACCTGGTTCGCGGCCTCAATAAAAGGGGCTACGACGACATCCTGGTGGTCGACGACCTGACTCAGGGCGACAAATTCCTGAACCTGGTCGACGGCAAGATCGCCGACTACATGCACAAGGACGATTTTCGCCAGCGCCTGCAGCAAGGGCAGTTCGACAACATCGAGGCGGTGCTGCACCAGGGGGCCTGTTCCGACACCACCGAACGCGACGGGCGCTACATGCTCGACAACAATTACCGGGTCACGCTGGAAATCTTCCAGTATTGCCAGGCGGCCCGGGTACCCTTGCTGTATGCTTCATCGGCGGCGGTGTACGGCGCAGGGCCCGTGTATGCCGAAGACCTCATTTACGAATCGCCCCTGAACGTATACGGCTATTCCAAGTTCCTGTTCGACCAGGTGCTGCGCCGGCACCTCGACGACCTGAACGCGCCGGTCGTGGGCCTGCGCTACTTCAATGTGTACGGCCCCAACGAACAGCACAAAGGGCGGATGGCCTCCGTGGCCTTTCACAATATGAACCAGTTCCAGGCCGAAGGCCACGTGCGCCTGTTCGGCGGCTGGGACGGCTATGCCAACGGCGGGCAGATGCGCGACTTCATCCACATCGACGACGTCGTCAACGTGAACCTGCATTTTCTCGACCACCCCGAGACCTCCGGCATATTCAATTGCGGCACGGGCCGCGCCCAGCCCTTCAACGATGTCGCCAGCACTGTGGTCAATACGCTGCGCGCCCGGACGGGGCAGCCGGCGCTGCCGCTGGCCGACCTGGTGCAGCAAAAGCTGATCCGCTACATTCCCTTCCCCGACGACCTCAAGGGGCGCTACCAAAGCCACACCGAGGCCGACCTCACCCAGTTGAGGGCCGCCGGCTTCGAGCAGCCGCTGCGCGACGTGCAGACTGGCGTGGCCGAGTACGTAAATACGCTGATCGAGCGCGGCAGGCTCTAGGAGCGCCGGCAGGTTCAGGATGCCGCCGGCGCGGGATGCATTGAGTCTGGGCGCAAGTGGTTCGGCCCGTCCGTTGACGGGCCTTGTGTTTCTACGAATGGATGTTTGCCTGTCGGCCGGCTATCCGGCCCGCGCGGGGTGCTTCAAGATGGAGTCTGGCTGCCTTGGCTGTTGCGCCGTATTGGGCGCAAGGCCTGGCGGGCCGTTCCGTACTTTTTCTGGAGCTAGCCATGAATCCGTTCACCGAATCCACCGTCGCCAGACCCTTGTCCGAAAACAGCCGGGCCGGGCCGTCTCCTTTTTCCCAGGCCGCGCCTCAGCCCGCGCCGGCATCATTGCCGCCTCCCGTTCACCACGAGTCCGTGCCGGCGGCCCGCTTGGGCACTGCCCCCGCGCGGCGGCCGGCTTCATGGCTTGGCGGCCTGGCCAAACGCCTGCGGCGGGGCGCTGCCGCGCATGGCGGGATGCATGCGGGCCACCGAGGCAGGGCGGCCGCCTGGGTCCTGCTGCTGGGCCTGGGGCTGGCCATGCCGGGCCTGGCGGGGGCGGTCGACGTCAATGCCGCCACGCTCGAGCAAC
>NZ_DATMGA010000051.1:0-54973 GCF_035555955.1 Eoetvoesiella sp.
GTCCATCACCAATACCGGGGCCATCAAGACGGGTTCGAGCGACACCGTGGGCGCCAAAGGCATTGTAGCGAATGTGCTCGGCGGAGAAGGCGGCGAGGGCGGAGGCGGCGGCGCATTCGGGCGCGGCGGGGACGGCGGCCCGGGCGCCCAGGCCGATCAGGCCATCACCATTACCAACGCCGGCGACATCGCTACGGCGGGCAACGATGCGGCCGCCGTGCTCGCCAGCAGTGCGGGCGGCGGGGGCGGACTGGCGGAAACCACCAACGGCATCATGGCTGTGGGCGGAGGCCGCGGCGGCGCCGGGGGCACCGGAGGCCGCATCATCATGAGCAATACGGGCGGCATCGCTACGTTGGGTGACAACAGCGCGGCGGTGTCGCTGCAAAGCATTGGCGGTGGAGGTGGCTTTGGCGGAGACGCGAATGCCACCGGAGTGATCACGTCCATCGCCATCGGCGGCAACGGCGGGGCGGGTGGCAATGGCGGCGAGCTTCAGTTTTCTTCGGATGGCGGCATTTATACCAGCGCGGGAAATTCTTCGGGGGTAGTGCTGCAGAGCGTAGGTGGCGGCGGCGGCAGCGCCGGGTCGGCCTCCGCGGTCGGCGTTGGCGTCGGGCTGAATGTTACGCTGAGCAATGGCGGACAAGGAGGCGGCGGTGGTTCGGGCTCCTCCGTTTCGTTCACGCAGACCAGCCCGGGAATCATCTGGACGCTTGGCGCACATAGCAACGGGGTGTTGGCGCAAAGCATCGGGGGCGGCGGAGGCAATGGCGGCCTGGCCAATTCGCGCACCGTCACGATCGCGCCGCCGACCGGGGACAACCCAAGCGGAACTGTCGCGCTCGCCATCAGCAATGGAGGCTCGGGGCAACGTGGCGGCGATGGCGGTATGGTCACGCTTGTGAATGGCGGAGCCGTCAGCACAGAGGCCGAGCAAAGCAAAGGTCTGGTGGCACAGAGCATAGGCGGAGGCGGAGGCAACGGCGGGGGCGTACTGGCCCCGGTCAAGTCGTCGACGATCGGCAGTTCACTGATCAATTTGCAGTTCAGTCTTCGCCACGGCGGCCAGGGAGGGTTAGGTGGCAATGGCGGGTACGTCAAAGTCGATAATTCCGGTACAGGCTCCGTTACCACCCTGGGCACGGGGTCGGCCGGCATTCTCGCGCAGAGCATCGGGGCGGGAGGCGGCAACGGCGGCATTGTCCAGACGCATGATGCCGATTCCTTCAATGACATCCTTGGCTCGGCATCGGACCTGCCCGACTTGCTCGACAAGGTGGCGGATTGGCTGGAAAGCGGCCCGGAGCTGGAAGTCAGCAAAGCCATCGATCTGTCCGTCGGAGTTACGACGGGTGGCGACGGCGGCGTTGGCGGCAATGCCGCTTCATTCAACGTGCGCAACGACGGCTTCATCGCGACGGCGGGAGACTTCGCACCCGGCATCGTTGCGCAGAGCATAGGCGGAGGCGGCGGCAATGCGGGGATGATCGATTCGAGCGGGGTCTCCAGCCTGTTTTCCAGCATCGATGCATTGATCCATGCTGCGGCGCCCATATCCCGCGGCGCTGTTCTTTTGCTGCCGCAAACCGCCATCACGCACCAGACTGGGGGAAACGGCGGCGCGGCTGGTTCCGGAGGCGGCTCGTCGTCGGACCCAAGTACTGTCCTGAATACAGGCACGATCTCGACGCTGGGCGACGGTTCGATAGGGATCCTGGCGCAAAGTGTAGGCGGGGGCGGTGGGCGGAGCGTCGCCAGCGGCCAGGACCTGGAAAACGCGGTAGAGCAGGCAGCGGGCAGCAAAAGCGCTGAAATCATCGACAAGATTACCTACGTCATCAAGCTTCTTGACACTGGGGGCCGCTCTGCCTTCAGCTCCGCCATCAATGTGAATGACGGGGGCGTGGATGGTTCGAGCGGTATTGGCGGGGTGGTCGCGGTCGATACCAGTGCCTCGACCAGCCGGATCAGCACACAGGGCTATCAGGCGCCCGGCATCCTCGCCCAGAGCGTAGGCGGGGGCGGGGGCGTGTCGTCGGTCAGCCAGCCCATGTTTCTCTGGACCCATTTCGATTCGACCATGAAGCTGGGCGCCACAGGCAGCCAGGCCGCAGGAGAGACGACAAGCACGGGAGGCTCGGTGACCGTGACCCATGGGGGCGTGATCATGACCCATGCGCCCAGCTCGGCGGGCATCATGGCGCAAAGCGTGGGTGGCAGCGGCGGCCTTGGCGTGCTCAGCCTGCACAATGGCAGCCTTGCCCATGTGGAGCAGACCGCCACACTGAACCTCACCTTGGGGGGCGAGTTCAAATGGGATTTGCCCGGCGCGTTCGACTTTGCGCAGGTGAGCGGCGGCGCGGTAAGCGTGAACAACAATAGCGGCGGCATCGCGACGCGCGGATCGCTTTCCCCCGGCATATTCGCGCAAAGCGTCGGGGGCGGCGGCGGAGTGGCCATCGTGTCGTCCAGCGCATCCCTGGAGAGCACCGACATCCTGCTGGGCAGCTCGGGAGGAGAGGACGGTGTGTCGGCCCTGCCCAGCGCCGGCAACGGCGGCAATGTGGCGGTCTCCAACTCGGGCGGCAGCATCGCTACGGAGGGCGTGCTTTCTTTCGGCGTTCTCGCGCAAAGCGTGGGCGGTGGCGGCGGCTATGCCGCGATTGACGATTCGACGGCGCCTGCCACGAATGCCGCGGACATTGCCTTTGGATCCACCTCGCGGATGAACACGGCGGGAGGAAACGTTTCCGTAACCCAGGACGCGAACGGCAGCATTTCGACGTCGGGGGTCGATGCGCACGGCATCGTGGCGCAGAGCGTTGGCGGAGGGGGAGGCATCGCCGGGCTGACGATCCAGCCCAATCTGACAACCTTGAAGCCGTTGGGGGCCGAGGCCGCCGGTGGCGATGGCGGCGCGGTCAACCTTTCCATCTCCGGCACGGTGGCGACGTCGGGGGCAGGCGCCAGCGGTATTCTCGCCCAGAGCGTTGGCGGTGGCGGGGGGCTCACGGGCGACCAGTCGTCCGCGCATTACACGGCAAATCTCATACAACAGGCGGGGCTGACCGCCGGCGATGGCAACGGCGGCGCCATCGATGTTTCCGTCGGGGCCGGGGGAACCGTCCAGACTACAGGCGCGAATGCTCCGGCCATCCTGGCGATGAGCATTGGCGGTGGAGGCGTGTTCAAGGACGGTACGCTTTATCAATACGGCACGCCCGACAATCACCTGGCCTATGGCGGACCGATTTCCATCGCTATTGGACAGGCCGCCAAGGTCGTGGCCAGCGGCGCAGATACTCCCGCCCTCGTAGCCGTCAGTAATGGCGCCAACGGAGGCGGGCGGCCCATCACGATCGATCTGGCGTCGAAGGCGCTTCTGGGCGCCGATCTTTCGTCCGGAACGGCCATCCTGGCGGTGTCTCCCCTGGCAAGCACGACCATCGCCAATGCCGGCGTCATCCAGGCAAAGACGGCGATCGACGCCCTTGGGCACACGGTCGTCACCAATACTGGAACCGTGGCGGGCGACGTGCTCATGGGAAGCGGCAGCGTTTTCAACAACGAGGCGGGGGGGAGCTTGTACAGCGGGTTGCGGTTCCAGGGCGATCTGAACAATGGCGGCGTGCTCAATCCCGGCGGGCCTGGCGCCTATGTGACGACGCGGATTACCGGCACGCTGAACAATACGGGCGCCTACCGGCCGGATCTTGGTTTTTCCAACCACAATAGCGATTTTGTTTCGGTGTCCGGGGCGTCGGTTTTCGCCGGCACGGTTCGGCCTGTGCTGCACAATCCCGTGAAAAACATCTGGCTGGGCATAGCGCATTTCGATACACCGCAAACCAGCGTGCCGGTTGCCGAAGGCGACTCCCCCTTATTCCGTTACATGCTGAAGAACAATGGTCCCCAGGCCTGGCGCGATCCGCTGATTTCGGTCGATGCCGATTTTACGCCTTCGGTGTTTGCGCTTAGCGCGGATCGTGCAAATATCGCCCGTTCGCTGCAGGAGCTATGGAACCGGGGCGATGCAAGCACCGGCCCGGCATTCGACAAGCTCACCGGCGTCCAGACGCAGGACCAATATCGGGATGCCCTGAACAGCATTGCCCATGATGGCCAGTTCGCCCGCGCCAGCAATCAGATGCAGGCATCCTACGCTTCGATGAATCGCATGATGAGCTGCCCAGGGTTTGTCGGGGAAAGCACCATGCTGCGGGAAGGCGATTGCACCTGGGCGCGCCTGGAGGCGAACTGGATCGCGCGCGATACGACGGCGGATGACGAAGGCTATCGGGTCCGCCAGAAAACAGTGACGATCGGTGCACAGCGCGAAATATCGCACAACTGGTTTTTGGGCGGGGCGCTAGGCTATGCGTATGGTGAAACCACCTCGTCCTCCAGTGTGTCGAACCATAGCGACACATTCTCGGGCGGTCTTGCCCTCAAATACAACCGTGCGCCATGGCAGGCCGCGCTTGCCGTGTATGGCGGCATGGAACAGAGCCGGATGTCGCGCAGCACCCTTGACGGGGTGGCGAAAAGCACGCCGAAATCATCCTTTCTGGCAGGCCGGCTGCGGCTTGCCTATGAGGTCAGCCGGCCGTCCTGGTACCTGCGCCCCTATGTCGACTTCGATGTGAACCATATTCGCCAGAACGGCTATCAGGAAGAGGGCTCCGGCCTGTTCGACCTGAAGGTTCACGGCAACGACACCACGTCGTACATGGTTTCGCCCATGCTGGAGATTGGCGGGCGCAGGAATCTTGCCAGCGGCTCGACGCTGCGCGCCTACCTGGCGGGTGGAGCAAGCTTTTTGAATAGCGGAGACGTCGTAACCACCATGGAGTTGAGCAGCCTGGGCTCGGAGCCGTTCTCGTTGAGGTCGGGCATGCCCAAGACGTACGCGAATCTGTCGGCCGGCCTGGAGTATGTCACGCCCAAGGGGCTGGAGCTGAAGACGGAGTATTCATTGCGCGTCAATGGGCAATACAGGGATCAATCATTTACCCTGCGCGCGGCCTATCATTTTTGATCCGTCGATCGGGGCCAGATTCCCATGCGCTCGCGCAGGCTCTTCCGGTACGAACGCGACACCGGCCAGGCATTGGCCACCGACCGCATTTCGATCAGCCACTTGTCGTGGCTTCTTCGGTCGACCGCGACGATATGCAGCGCATTCACGATGGCTGTTCTATGCACCCGGAAAAAGAACTGCCCCGGCAGCAGGGTCGACCACATTCCAAGCGTGCGCGAGTCGAGCACCATTGATCCGTTCTCGAGCCATATCTCGCTATAGTTTCCAGCCGAGCGCACGCCGACGATTGTTTCGGGCGAGACGCCCCGAACCACGCCGCGCATGCTGAGGTAGACAAGGGGCGCCGAGCTTTCGTACGCGGTGCTGCCGTGGTTGCGCTGGTTCCGGTACTTTGCCTGCCCGACCAGGCCCGCGCACTGGAACAGCGCGCCGACTTCGCCGCAAGACCAGGTTCTGTGACGGGTGGTGGCGTCGAAGCCGATGATGCCGCGCAGCTTTTCTTCATGGAATATCGGCACGCTCAGGACGCTTTTGTTTCCCTGGCGCTGGAATTCGGCCTGGATGGCCCGCGCGTTGCGCGGCAAGTCGTTGACATCGTGCACGGCCACGGCATGCCCTTTCACCATGTGCCGGTGCAGCCAGGCGATCAAGGTCGTCGGAACGTCCTGGAGTTCGGTCACGAATGGTTTGGTCTGGCCCCGACACCATTCATAGGTATTGCAAAAGCGCAGCATGTCCGGGCGGTATTCAAGCATCCATGCACGGTCGGCATCGGCGGTCTTGCCCATGAAGGCCAGTTGTTCCGCAATCGCTTCGTCGACCGGGTATGTGAGCAGGCTCATGGCGCAGTGATAGATCCAGTTGCCGAATGAGCCGGGTTCAAGGTCGGTTGCGGTGTAAATCGTGTATTGACTTGCGTTCTGCATGCGCGACTCCTGCTGCTTCTTACGGCTACTGCCTATATCGGATGTAGCATCCTCAGCTTCGGTTTGCCGCTTGGCCGAAGCGTTCCTTGTCCTGCACCAGGGCTTCCTTCAGGTTCTCGGCGGGCACGGGACGGCCAAGCAGGAAGCCTTGCAGCGCATCGCATCCCAGGTCGGTCAGAAACCCTTGCTGCGTATCGGTTTCCACGCCCTCGGCGACGATATCCAGGTCCAGCGCCTGGCCCAGGGCAATGATGGCCGAGACGATGGCGGCATCTTCGGTGCCGCTGGCCAGGTCGTTGACGAAGCCCCGATCGATCTTCAGTTCGCTGGCGGGCAGGCGCTTGAGGTGCAGGAGGCTGGAGTAGCCGGTGCCGAAATCGTCGATGGAAATGCGCACGCCCATATTGTCCAGCTCCTGCAGGATGCGCAGGCTCGCCTCGACGTCGTGCATGGCCGTGGACTCGGTGACCTCGAGCGTCAGGTAGCGCGGCTCGACATCGTGTTTCGCCAGAGCTTCGCCGACAGTCTGGACGAGCGCCTCGTCGCGGAACTGATGGGCCGACAGGTTCACGGAAATGACCAGCGTATCGAAGCCCGCTTCGTGCCACACCTTGAGCTGGCGGCAGGCCTCGTTCAGCACCCAGGTGCCGATGGGCACGATGAGTCCGGTTTTTTCCGCAAGCGGAATGAACTCATCCGGAGGAATCAATCCGTGAACGGGGTGAGCCCAGCGCACCAGCGCCTCGACGCCGGTAATCGGGCCATGAGGCGCGATGAATTTGGGTTGATAGTGGAGCACCAGCTCGTCGCGTTCCAGCGCCAGCCGCAGATCCAGTGTCAGTTGCAGCTGCCTGTGGACATTGGCGTTCATGGATGCCTCGAAGAAGCAGTAGGTGTCGCGTCCCAGGGTCTTGGCGTGATACATCGCGGCATCGGCGTTGGCCAGCAGTTCGTGCTCGGTGGAGCCGTCGCCCGGATACATGGCTATCCCGATGCTGGTCGATACGCGCAGATCCCGGCCGGCAATGGAGAACGGTATGCGGATGGCGATGGCGACCTTGTCGGCCAGCGAAGCGGCATCGGAAGGCTCGGAAACGTTGGCCAGCAGGACGAACTCGTCCCCGCCTACGCGGGCGATGGTGTCTTGCGCGCGGATGCTGTGCTTGATGCGGTTGGCGATCTCGACGAGAAGCAGGTCGCCGACATGGTGGCCGTAGCCGTCGTTGATGGCCTTGAAGCCGTCCAGATCCATGAACATCAGGGCGAAATGGGGGGATTCGTCACTGGTCCCCTCCATGGCGCGCTCCAGCCGGTCTTCCAGCAATAGGCGGTTGGGCAGCTTGGTCAGGTTGTCGTGCAGCGCCAGATAGGTGAGTTCCTTGTTGGCCTGGGCCAGCGAGCTTGCCAGGACGGTGGTCCTGGATTCCAGGCGTTGATCCAGCAGCGAGATGGTCAGCGCCATCGTGAGCACGCTAAGCGTTGCGACGACGACGACCAGCCCCAGCCAGCCGATCTCGATGCCGGTGCCTGCCGCGCCGCAAATCGAACCCGCCGGGAATTCGGCGGCGGCCATGCCAATGTAGTGCATGCCGACGATGCTCAATCCCATGACGCAAGCGGCGATGGCACGCAGCCTTCGAATATGCATGGAATGCCGTTGCAGCCTGAACGCTATCCATAGCGCCACGCCCGATATCACCATCGAGACTGCAATGGACAACAGAAACAGGGAAGGTATGTACTGGATGCCCGGTTCCATGCGCAGGGCCGCCATGCCAGAGTAGTGCATGCCGGAAATCCCCATGCCCATCAGCAGCGCGCCGACGGCGAGGCGGCGCCAGGGCAAGGTTGCCTGGCAGGCTATCCACAGAGCGAATGCCGACGAGGCGATGGCGATCAACAGGGAGAGCATGGTGATCGTCGGGTCGTAGCCCAGGGGAATCGGCAGGCTCAGCGCGAGCATGCCGACAAAATGCATGGACCAGATGCCCACGCCCATGGCGCAGGCGCCTCCGGCCAGCCACAGCCGCGCCGCGCGCCCTGATGTCTTGGTGATGCGTCCCGCCATGTCCAGGGCCGTATATGAGGCCAATATGGCGACGAAGATCGAGACCAGAACAAATGAGCTGCTGTAGCTGGTGGCGAGCATTGTGGTTTCGCGTCTTTATGAAAGTGATGGATAGCCCGGGGAGCGGTGCATTGCAGGGTATGGGTGGGAGAAGAATGATACTGGGCAAGTGTTTGCGGAACTCGACATTATATGTCTAAATATATATACGGCGAAGGCAAGGTCATGCAGCTGTCACCGGCTATAACGGCATCGTGGGTGAATACTTGAATTCGGCGGCTTTTTATTGGCCGCTGCCGCGCAGGCGCTCGATGGCGCGCCGGTCCCGTTTGGTGGGGCGGCCGGCATCGAGGTCCCGAGCGGGTTCGGGAGCCAGCCTGCGCAGTTCCGCGGCGCGTTCGCGCGCAGCGATGCTTTCGGGGGTTTCTGTATAGAGCTGCTGCGCGGCCTGCGCCGGACCCCGGACGTTGCTGACCGCCTGGACGATTACCGTGACGGTGGCGTCGCCCCGGCGTATCTCCACCAGGTCGCCCGGCTTTACTTCGCGCGACGCCTTGGGCAATTGCCGGTTCAGCAGTATTCGCCCTTTGCCGATTTCCTGGGCGCACAGGCTGCGGGTCTTGAAAAACCTAGCCGCCCAAAGCCATTTGTCCAGCCGGATCTGTTCAGGCATGGCGATGCTTGCAGAATGGGGTGGGGAATGTGACGATATTCATGAGGGCGCGGGAAGAGGTGTGCGTGGAATATATAGGAATAGTGCAATTCTAATCCTGCCAACCCCGTGCGTCGGTTTTTACGTTTGCTGCAGTGTCACGGCATGCCGTCTTGGCCGGTAGCGATCTGCAAGATGGTTTGCGGCATTGTGGCAGAATCCGGATTATCTGGATGGAGGCTGGAAATTGGAATTGTTGCGTCTGAGTGTCTTGTTTGCGCTTACCGCCTTGGCCGAAATTGTCGGCTGTTACTTGCCATGGCTGGTCCTGAAGCAGGGAGGCAGCTTGTGGCTGCTTTTGCCCGCCGCCGTTTCCCTGGCGCTTTTCGCATGGCTGCTGACTTTGCATCCGTCCGCGGCGGGCAGGACATATGCGTCTTATGGCGGCATGTATATCGTGGCCGCCTTGATCTGGCTGCGGGTTGTCGATGGAGTGCCCTTGACGCGCTGGGATGTCTCGGGGGCGGCGCTTGCCCTGGCCGGCATGGCGGTGATTGCCTTGCAGCCTTCATGAGGCAGGCGCATATAGAACTACAGGCTGGCAGGGTGCGGATATTGCGTTGCGAAAACTGAAAGGCCCCGCCTTTTGGCGGGGCCTTGCTGCCGCTGGGGCAGTGGACACCTACGATGACGTGGTGTATGGGAACTGCCTCGAGGGCAGTTGTACTGCTCGTGTGGCAGTAAGGTAACGATAGTTCGAGTCGGGCTTCGGGCCAACTAGGATTACTACCAATCCGCCCTTCGCCTGCCGGAAAAAATTGTTATTAAATTTAACTGCAGATCAAGCTTCTGGAACCGGGGTGGGACCGTGGCCCGACAAGGCTGCGCTCAGGCTGTACAAAGGGGAGAAGGATTCAGCCTGGGCCATGGGCCAACTGACGCGGAAAATGGTCTGCCGGAACTTGCCTTCGAGCAGCTCGCCTTTTTGCAGGTCGGGGAACAGGGCGGAAAGAACACGCACTTCGCTGCCCGATATGCGGCGGGCGATATGGTGCGGGCGCAGTTCGTCGGGGTGCGTCAGGCCGGCGGCCCCCAGCAGTTCCGAAAGGGCCTGCAAGGTATTGTGATGGAAGTTCTTGACGCGCACGCATTTGTCCTCGACCACGAGCGCGGCCTGGCGCTTTGGGTCTTGCGTCGTGACGCCGGTGGGACAGCGTCCGGTATGGCAGACCTGGGCCTGTACGCAGCCGACCGCGAACATGAAGCCGCGGGCGGCATTGCACCAGTCGGCGCCCAGGGCCATGATGCGGGCCATGTCGAACGCGCTGATGATTTTCCCGGATGCGCCCAGCTTTATTTTTTCGCGCAGGCCGATGCCGACCAGGGTGTTGTGCACCAGGCGCAGCCCTTCGCGCAGGGGCGTGCCCACGTGGTCGACGAATTCGATGGGCGCGGCGCCCGTGCCGCCTTCGGCGCCATCCACAACGATGAAATCCGGGGTAATGCCGGTCTTGAGCATGGCCTTGGCAATGGCGAACCATTCCCATGGGTGGCCCACGCACAGCTTGAAGCCCGTGGGCTTACCACCGGAGAGCTCCCGCAGCCGCGCCACGAACTGCATGAGTTCGACCGGCGTGTTGAAGGCGCTGTGGGTGGAGGGCGAATCGCATTCCGTCCAGGGCGGCACGTCGCGTGCCCGCGCGATCTCGGGCGTTACTTTAGCGGCCGGAAGTATGCCGCCATGGCCGGGCTTGGCGCCTTGCGACAGCTTGATTTCTATCATCTTGACGCTGTCGTGCCGGGCGCGCCGGGTAAAGGCTTCTTCCGAGAAGCGGCCGTCCTTGTCGCGGCAGCCGAAATAGCCCGAGCCGATGTTCCAGATGAGATCGCCGCCGTGTTCAAGGTGATACAGGCTGATGCCGCCTTCGCCGGTGTCGTGCGCGAAATTGCCCATGGCCGCGCCTTTGTTCAGGGCAAGCACGGCGTTGGCGGACAGCGCACCGAAACTCATCGCCGAAATATTGAAGACCGACAGTGAATAGGGCCGGGTACAGTCGGGCCCGCCCACGGTAATGCGGAAATCGCTGTTTTCGGGGTGTGTCGGGCTCATGGAATGGTTGATCCATTCGTATTCATTGCCGTAGACGTCGCCTTGCGTGCCGAAGGGCCTCTTGTCGATTTCCTGCTTGGCGCGCTGGTACACCAAGGAGCGGTTGGCGCGCGAAAAGGGGAGTTGCTGCGTATCGTCCTCGAAGAAATACTGGCGGATCTCGGGGCGGATGAATTCGAAGAAATAGCGCAGATTCCCGATGACCGGATAGTTGCGGCGTATGGCATGGCGGGTTTGCGCAAGATCGATGATGCCCAGCACGACGAGGGCCAGGCAGACGAGCGCCGGCGGCAGCCACCAGGCGCTGAGGAAGACGGAAAGGGCAAGAAACAGTATGGTTCCTGCAATGACGATGTAGAAGGCGGTGTGTCGGGTTAGCAGTCGAGTCATAGGATTCCTTGTCATGCCTGGTATTTTCATGCCGGAAGCAATTTCCCTGCTTACGGCTTGGACGCATGCGGGCGTGCTGGGTGCCTGTTGCAAGGCTTGATCGGCCGCCGGCCTGGCGCCGTTCGGGCTCGCCTTTATTGCAGCGCGTCAAACGGTTAAACTGGTACTTCTTTCATCGGCGGCGGGGACGACCCCGCTGTTTTGCCGAGCAACGGGGACGACCCCATGTTTTCTGGAGCAAGCAATGTCTGCGTCGTTCTCGTGGGTTGTTCTGGTTGTGGCCGGCCTGTTCGAGGTGGGCTGGGCCATCGGCCTCAAGTATACCGAGGGTTTCACCCGATTCTGGCCGACCGCGGGCACTGTGGTCAGCATGGTCGTTAGCGTCGCCTTGCTGGGCCTGGCACTGAAATACCTGCCCGTGGGCACCGCCTACGCGGTATGGGTGGGCATCGGGGCGGTCGGCACCGTGGCGCTGGGCATACTTTTATTGGGCGAAGCCGCCACCTTCGCCAGATTGCTCAGCATGGGCTTCATTGTGATCGGAATCATCGGGCTGAAGCTTAGCAGTTGAATCGGCTTTGGATTCAAGCATGGAAAACTATTCGATCAAGTTGGCGGGCTGGGACGAAATCGGCCGTCAGGCCGGCGCAGTACGCTTTGAAGTCTTTGTGAACGAGCAGAACGTGCCGCTCGAGGAAGAACTGGACGACGAGGACGCCCGCGCGATTCACGTGCTGGCCAGCGACGGCCGTGGCATTGCCGTGGGCACCGGCCGCTTGCTGGGCGACGGCCATATCGGGCGCATGGCGGTGCTTCGGCCCTGGCGCGGGCGGGGGGTGGGGTCGGCCATGCTGCTTGCCCTGGTTGACGAAGCGCGGCGGCGCGGCCATGGCCACGCGGTGCTGTCGGCCCAATGCCACGCCCGGGCCTTCTATGCCGCCCATGGTTTTGTCGCCGAAGGCGGCACCTACATGGATGCGGGCATCGAGCATATTACGATGCGGCGCGTGTTGTAGCGCCGGGGCGATGCCAAGCAGAAATAAAAAAACCACCCGATTCAATTCGAGTGGTTTTTTTAATGATGCAAAAAGTTTGGTGGGTGCTACAGGGGTCGAACCTGTGACCTACGCCTTGTAAGGGCGCCGCTCTACCAACTGAGCTAAGCACCCCTTTCAGCCTTGGCTGACACCAAGCCTGTAATGCGGCGGCTTGAAACCACCGTGTTTACAAAGCTTTGGGGCTACTTCACTTCTTGCAAAACGCGGGGCAAATTATAGCGGACTATATTTACCCGCGCAAATAAGGCATTGTTTAGTTGACGGCGTCTTTCAGTGCCTTGCCGGGACGGAACTTGGGCACCTTGGCTTTCTTGATTTTGATGGCTTCGCCGGTGCGGGGGTTGCGGCCGGTGCGGGCGGCGCGCTCGGAAACGGCAAACGTGCCGAAACCGACCAGGGTGACCGAGCCCTTTTTCTTGAGCGTGGTCTTGACGGCGCCGATGAAAGCCTCAAGGGCGCGGCCGGCGTCGGCTTTGGAAAGATCGGCTTTGGTGGAGATGTGTTCGATGAGCTCTGTTTTGTTCATTAAGGATTACCCCTAAAAATTATTATAGCCAGGCAACGCCTGACAACTGATCAAAAAAAGCAGCACCCTAGGTGCCATTTTTTACTACTCGAAATCAATGTGGAGACACGCGCCGGATGCAAGCCGGCAAGTAGCTGCACACAACAACACGACTAACGCGTATTAAGCCTTTGAAACACACAGCTGTCAAGCGAAAATCGTCCAAAACCCGCACGGTTGCTGACTTTTTTCAAATTTTAACTTTCGCAGCGCGCCATGAATGTGTTTCCAGGCCACAGCCACGCCACACGCCGCTGCATTTACGCCGCAAGTTGCAAAAAAATACCAGATCATGTTCAGCTTTGCCCGGCCGACGCCCCGGCGGTTTTGCCGGGCTGCTGCACAGGGTTGAACAGGATGGGGCCTAGCCAAGGGCCTGCCGGAAATCCTCGATAAGGTCTTCGATGTCCTCGATGCCCACCGATACCCGCAGCAGACTGTCGGCGATGCCCATCTGCGCGCGCCGTTCGGCGCCCATCTCATAATAGATAGTATGCGCCACGGGCAGGACCAGGGTTCGCGTGTCGCCAAGGTGGGTGGCCAGAATCAGCACGTCCAGGCGGTTCAGGAACTCGAAGACATCGATGCCGTCGACCAGCTCCACGCCCATCAGGGAACCGAAACGATGCTGGAACAGCTGATCGGCGCGTTGATGCTGGGCGTGGCTGGCCAGGCCAGGATAATGCACGGCCGAGACCTTGGGATGCGCCGACAGATAGTTGGACAACTGCAGAGCATTGGAGCAGGCCCTCTCCATGCGCAGGGCCAGCGTTTCGGAGCCGACGGAAATGCGGTGCGCGGAATCGGCCGACAAGGTGCCTCCCATGTCCCGCAGCCCCTTTTTCTTGATCTGTGTCAGCCCCCAGGTTTGCGGCGGTCCCTTGCGGTACGGCTGGGCGATGATGTCGTAGTCCGACCAGTCGTACAGGCCCGTGTTGGTAACCGCGCCGCCCAGGGCATGGCCGTGGCCGCCAATATACTTGGACAAGGAGTTGACCACCAGGCTGGCCTGCACGTCGATGCCCCGGCAAAGCCAGGGGGTGGACAAGGTGCTGTCGACCACATATACCAGGTGCTTTTCCGTGCACCACTGCCCGATACCCAGGAGGTCGGCGATCTGCGTTCCCGGGTTCGCAATGGACTCGACGAAGACCATGCGGGTTTCGGGACGCCATGCCGCCTTCACATTGGCCGCGTCGGTGGCGTCGACGAACGTCACCTCCACGCCCAGGCCGGCCAGCGTGCCGAGCAGGCTATTGGTGTTGCCGAAAATGTACTGGCTGGCGATGAGGTGGTCGCCCTTGCGCAACAGGGTAAAGAACACGGCATTGAGGGCCGCCATGCCGGTCGCAAAGGAAACCGTGCCGATGCCGCCTTCCATGTGCGTGATCTTGGCTTCCAGCGCGTTGGTCGTGGGAGTGCCCTGGCGTGCATAGGTAAAGCCCGCCTTGCCCTGGAACACCGCCGCCAACTCGCGCGAGTCGGCATACGCATATTCGGAGGATGGATGCAGGGGCTTGTGGATGGCGCCGTGCTCTACCGATGAGCGCCTGTCGGCGTGAAGAATGCTGGTTGTAAAACCATTGCTGCTGTTGTTGGTCATGACAATATACGAAATCAGGTTGGAAGGGCGGAGCCTGCACATCGCGGGCTCGAAGGCCCTCGCTTCGAACTGGCGCGGGCCGTGTAAGCAAATATATCGGGCCGCGCAAGCCTAGCCGCTGGCGCGCTGGCGCACCGATTCGTACAGGCACACGGCGCTGGCGACGCTCACGTTCAGGCTTTCGACCGAGCCCGTCATGGGAATGTTGACGAGTTCATCGCAAGTTTCACGCGTCAGGCGCCGCATGCCCTCGCCCTCGGCGCCCATGACCCAGGCCATGGGGCGGCGCGCATCCACGGAATACATGGTGCCGCTTGCTTGGTCGTCGGTGCCCACCAGCCAGACGTCGCGCTCTTTCAGTTGGCGCATGCTGCGGGCCAGGTTCGTAACCATGATGTAGGGCACGGTTTCGGCGGCGCCGCAAGCCACCCGCTGTACCGTGCTGTTGAGACCCACGGCGCGGTCGCGCGGGGCGATCACCGCATGCACCCCCGCCGCGTCGGCCGTGCGCAGGCAGGCGCCAAGATTGTGCGGGTCGGTAACACCGTCCAGAATCAGCAGCAAGGGCGTTTGCCCTTTGTCTTCGAGCATATCCAGGACTTCGTCGATGTCGACCGCCAACTGGTTTTCGTCGGCCAGAGCCACCACGCCCTGGTGCCGGGTGCCGCGCGCCAGCCCATCGAGCCTGTCGGCCGGGACAGGATGAGTTCGTACATTGGCTGCCTGGGCCAGGTCTATCAGCGACTGCATGCGCTTGTCGCGGCGGGACGCCTCGAAATAGAGCTCTTTGATGGACGATGGCGCGTGGCGCAGACGCGCCGTTACGGCGTGAAAGCCTGCCAAAACCTGGTGGGACGGCATAATATTCCTTCAATGACGGCCGAAATGGCGGCCGGAATAATTTTCGCACAGTTCGCCCCGCCAAGTCCGGCCCACGCTGCGCCAATCAGGAACATGCCGCAGCATGCCAGGCCGCAGCGGGTTCCTGCTTGGATAATGACTAATGGCGCGCGCGCGTCGACTTCTTGCCCGCGGGAGGCTGCCGCGTGCTGCGCTTGGCCTCGGCGCGGCGCTCGCGCGAAGTCGTGCCCTTGAGCGCCGCAGGCTTGGCCGGCGCCGCCCGTTTGACTTTCCGGACAGGCTCGCCCGATTCTTTGGCCGCCTTGTTCAAGGCCTTGAACGTCGTGCCCTTGACCAGGCGAAACTCGATGCGGCGGGCCTCGAGATCGACCCGTGCCACCTGAACCTGCACGGCGTCGGTCAGGCGGTAGCGGATGCCCGTTCGCTCGCCGCGCAGCTCATGCAGGGATTCGCTGTATTGGAAATAGTCGGAGCCCAGTTCGGAAACATGCACCATGCCTTCCACGAACAAGGTATCCAGCGTAATGAAAATGCCGAAGGTCGCTACCCCCGTCACCCGGCCGCTGAACACCTCGCCCACGTGCTCCTTGACGAACCAGCACTTGAGCCACGCCTCAACGTCGCGCGACGCATCGTCGGCCCGCCGTTCGCAGGCGGACAGCATCAGGCCCAGTTTTTCCCAGATGGCGTGCTCGCGCTCGCCACGCGGCAAGGCGGCCACCGACGACACATCGTCGATGGCGGGCACATAGCGCTGGCCCTTTATGATTGACTTGATGACGCGATGCGTGAGCAGATCCGGATAGCGCCGTATGGGCGACGTGAAATGCGCGTAGTGCTCGTAGGCCAGGCCGAAGTGTCCGGATTCTTCCGGGCTGTAAAGCGCCTGCTGCATGGAGCGCAAGCACATGGTCTGCAATACTTCGTGATCGGGACGACCGCGTGTTTCCTGGATGAGGCGCGCATAGTCGTGTGTGGTTGGCTCGTCGCCGCCGCCCAGGGTGAGCCCCAGGTTTCGCAGATAGTCGCGCAAGGCCTTGAGCTTTTCCGGTGTGGGACCCTCGTGCACGCGGTATAGGCCGATGCGCTTGTTGCGCTTCATGAAGTCGGCCGCGCAGGTATTGGCGGCCAGCATGCATTCTTCGATCAGCTTGTGCGCGTCGTTGCGCTCGTACGGAACGATTTTTTCAATGCGCCCCAGCGGGTTGCAGATGATCTTGGTTTCCACCGTATCGAAATCGATGGCTCCGCGCTTGACGCGCGAGCCCGACAGCAACTGGAACAGCTCGTACAGGTCCCGCACATGCGGGTATACCGAAGACATGGCCTGCGCCGCCGGCCCCGTGGGCTGCTGCAGGGCCGCCCACACGTCGGTATATGTGGTACGCGCATGCGAATGGATGACCGCGTCGTAGAACTGATAGGCGGTTACCGTGCCCGCCTTGGCGCCATTGGCCGGAATGACCATGTCGCATACCAGCACCAGCCGGTCGACATCGGGATTCAGTGAGCAGATGCCATTGGACAGGGCCTCGGGCAGCATGGGAATGACGCGGCGCGGAAAATAGACGCTGGTGCCGCGCTCCAGTGCATCGTCGTCCAGGGGTTCGCCCGGCTTTACGTAATGGCTGACATCGGCAATAGCGACCAGCAGGCGCCAGCCCGGCCGTTTGCGCTTTTCAGTGCCCAGGTCTATGGGCAGGCAAAAAACCGCATCGTCGAAATCGCGTGCATCTTCACCGTCGATGGTAACGAAGGGCAGGTCGCGCAAATCGATGCGCCCCTTGAACTCCGTCTTTTTGACGGTAGCCGGAATTTGCGCTGCCTGCTTGAGCGTGGCGTCGGAAAAGTCGAGCGGCACGTCGAACTTGCGCACGGCGATTTCGATTTCCATTCCTGGATCATCGATTTCACCGAGCACCTCCACGACTTTGCCCAGGGGCTGGGTATGCCGGGTGGGCTGCTGCACGATTTCAACAGTTACTACCTGCCCATGCTCGGCGCCGCCGGTATCGCTCGCCGGAATGAGGATATCGTGCTTGATGCGCTGGTCTTCCGGCGCAACGATGTATGCCCCGCGCTCGCGCAGAAAGCGGCCCACCAGTTTATTGGTGCGGCGCTCGACCACCTCGACAATGGCGGCCTCGGGCTTGCCCCGGTATTCGCCGTCGGGCTTGGCCAGCACGCGGTCGCCGTGCAGCACCTTGAGCATTTCGCGCGGCGAAAGAAACAGGTCGGGGCCGCCGTCGTCGCGCACCAAAAAGCCGAAGCCGTCGCGATGTCCCTGCACGCGCCCGGCGATGAATTCCGATTTGCTGGCGATGGCCAGCTCGCCTTTGGGCGTGCGTGTTATTTGGCCGTCGCGTTCCATGGCGCCAATGCGCCGTTCATAACCGACAGAAAGCGGAACCCGGGCGCCCAGGGCCTTGGCCAGCGCTTCGGGAGCAAGCGGCTTGTCGGAGTTTCGCAACACTTGAAGAATGGCTTCCCGGCTTGGCACCGCGGGATCGAAGTCGGGAGGCAGTGCTGGCGAACCAGCGGGAGCACTTGCTTGTGAACCTGTTGACGAGTTTTTTGACTCGTCTTCGCCGGATTCTTTCTTGTTTTTAGATCGTTTGGTCAAGAAGACTTCCCTTGTAAATAAAATAGTGTATAATTCTTTTCTCTTTGAGAGACAGCAGCGTTTTAAAGGGTTGTTGAACAGTTAGTTGTTGGGTTCAGTCCCCGGGGTTAAATCCCAGTAAATGCGCAAGGCAGTACATTAGCATACTCTCATTGTGCCCAGATGGCGGAATTGGTAGACGCGCATGGTTCAGGTCCATGTGCCGCAAGGTGTGGAGGTTCGAGTCCTCTTCTGGGCACCACCCTATTTTCAGGGAGCTACTACCAAAGCTCCCTAGCAGTTGAAAAAAGCCCGCTCGGCAGCGGGCTTTTTTATTGCCTGAAGCTATTCCTCGTCGATGGCGGCGAAGCTTTCCGCAAGGTGGTCCACCAGAGCCCGCACCGAGGGAAGCAGGCCGCGCCGGGTGGGGAACACGGCGTGGATGATCTCGCGCCGCGGCGTCCATTCGGGCAGTATCTTGAGCAGCGCTCCCTCGGCCAGATGGTTTTGCACCATGAGCAGGGGCAGTTGCACGATGCCCACGCCAGCTATTGCCGCGTTGCGTAGCGCAATCATGTCCGTCGTCACGAGCCGGGGAGTGTGGTGGATGACGGCCTGGACGCCGTCCGGCCCATGCAGCGGCCAGGTATAGGTTTGATGCGGTGTTCCGAGCCCGAGGCTGGGCCAGCCTTCCAGGTCTGCCGGAGACGCCGGCATGCCCAGGCGTTGGACCAGGGCCGAGCTGGCCGTCAGGCATTGCCCTCGGTCGGCCAGCACGCGCATCACGAGGTCGCTGTCCTGGAATGGCGGCGGGCGCACGCGGATTGCCAGGTCCAGGGCCTCGCCCACGACGTCGACGCGGCGGTTGGTGGCCTCCAGATGCACCGTGATCTGGGGGTGGCGATTCATGAATTCGGCCAGCATTCCGCCCACATGCACATGCAGCAGCGCAACCGGACAGCTCATGCGAATCACGCCGCGTGGTTCGGCGCGTGTGGCGTCGACCACCTCTTGCGCCGCTTCGGCTTCCACGAGCATGGCATTGCAGTGCTCGTAGAAGCTGCGCCCGACCTCCGTCATGGAAAAGTGGCGCGTCGAACGCTGGATCAATCGAACCCCCAGGCGCTCTTCCAGCAAGGCGATGCGCCGGCTGAGCTTGGACTTGGGAATATTCAACGCCCGGCCTGCCGGTGCGAAGCCTCCGTGATTCACGGCTTGGACGAAGTAGTAGAGGTCGTTCAGGTCCTGCATGGCGGCTACGGCTTCCTCTGTGGCGTCGGCAAGTGTCCCGGTTTCATCGTTCCCTGAATGGGACTCTGCGAGCTAATTTAGCACGCTACTCGCGGGTCCGTCCCGCGATTATGCTTAATCCCATGGACCAATTGGTCGGCCTGCAGGAGATGGCATGAAAAAGATTCTGGGTGTTTATAGCGCTCCGCGCGCTCATTGGGTTGGCGATGGCTTTCCCGTGCGTTCCTTGTTTTCCTACGGCAGCCACGGCAGGCAGCTCAGCCCCTTTTTGCTGCTCGACTATGCCGGCCCGCAGGATTTCGCGCCGGCAGGCAAGCCGCGCGGGGTGGGCCAGCATCCGCACCGCGGGTTCGAGACGGTGACCATCGTCTACAAGGGCGAGGTAGCGCATCGTGATTCGACCGGCAAGGGCGGGGTGATACGTCCCGGCGACGTGCAATGGATGACGGCGGGCTCGGGCATACTGCACGAGGAGTTTCACTCGCCGGCGTTCTGCCAGTCGGGCGGCCCGCTTGAAATGGTGCAGCTTTGGGTGAATCTGCCCGAGAAGGACAAGATGACGGCTCCCGGCTACCAGGCCATTCTTGATCGCGAAATTCCTGCCGTTGCCTTGCCGGACGACGCGGGCGTCGCGCGGATCATCGCTGGCGAATTCGACGGCCGCACGGGCCCGACGCATACCTTTACGCCGATGAACGTCTGGGACTTGCGGTTGAAGCAGGGCGGGTTCAGCACCTTTGAGTTGCCCGACGGCTGGGCGGCGGCGCTGGTGGTCCTGCACGGCACCGTGCAGGTGAACGACAGCGCCATCGTCCGCGAGGCGCAGATGGCCGTGCTGGATCGGGCCGGCCAAAGCCTCGTTCTGGAAGCCAATGGCGATGCCGTCGTCTTGCTGCTTTGCGGAGAACCGATAGACGAGCCCATCGTGGGCTATGGGCCGTTCGTCATGAACAGCCAGCGGCAAATAGAGCAGGCGATCGACGATTTCAACAGCGGCCGGTTCGGGGCTATGCCTGGCTAGCTGGACCGTTTCGGGCGCGGCGGATATTTGCGGGCCCGGTGCGGGCCGCTCTTTGAGGAGATGGACATGGATTTAGGACTGAAAGGACGTGTTGCCGTGGTGACGGGAGCGAGCAAGGGCGTGGGCAAAGGTGTTGCCCGCGCACTGGCCGCGGAGGGCGTCGACGTCGTGCTGCTGGCGCGGGGGCTGGACGGACTTCGGGCCGTTGCCCGGGATATTGCGGCGCAGTTCGGTGTGCAGGCGCTGCCCCTGGCTTGCGACGTCACGCAGCATGATTCTGTACGTGCCGCGGCCGAGGCGGTAAGGGCGCATTTCCCGACCGTTCATATCGTAGTCAATAACGCGGGCGAGGCCATCAAGCGCCAGGACAGGGAAATTACCTGGGACGATGCGGACTGGCTGGGCCAGGTGCAGATCAAGACGCTTGGCGCTTTGCGCGTGATACGCGAGTTCCTGCCCTTGCTGGCTCGCGACGGCACCGGCCGCATCCTGAATATTGCCGGCGCCTCGGGCGCGATGGCCTGGATGCCGGCTTTGACCTACGGCTTGAACAACGCGGCGCTGATGCACATGGCGGGCTACCTGGCGGCCGATCTGGGCAAGGAGGGCATCAAGGTCAATACCATCGTGCCCGGCGTCGTCCTGACCGAGTGGCGGGAAGTCTGGGCCCAGAACATGGCCAAGGCAGAGGGCAAGACGAAAGAGCAGTGGCTGAGCGGGTTTTGCCGGGACAAGGGGATTTTGGCCGGGCGCCTGGCCAAGGTGGAAGAGATCGGCGACATGGCGGCCTTTCTGGCATCGGATCGCGGCGCTTACGTCAATGGCGCGAAGATTGCGCTGGATGGCGGGCTTACCGTGAATGCGCGTTGAAGGCGCTGTGAGCGGGCGGTGCTGCGCCCGCTGCGTTCCGGTTCCGGCAAGGGAAATGCCTGCCGGAACGCGGACCGGCGCTTTTAGTCGGCGGCGACGAACTTGCCGTTCTTGATGGTAAGCATCATCTGGGCCTTGTTGTCGAAACCGAAGTGGTCGGTCTTGGTGTAGGTGAGGACACCTTGGGTGACCGGAATGCTGCCGTAGGTTTCCAGGGCGTCTTTGAGGGCCGTGCGGAATTCTTGTGTGCCGGGCTTGCCCTTTTTGAGCGCCATGGGAACGACGTGGCTCAGGATGATGTAAGCGTCGTAAGCGTGGGCGGCGAACTGGCTGCGCGACCCGGGGCCGTATTTCTTTTCGTAGGCGTTGACGAAGTCCACCGCCAGCTTCTTGGAGGGGTGGGTGTCGGGCAAGCCTTCAGGATACACGGCCAGGCCCGATACCACGAACGAGCCTTCCACGGCCTTGCCGCCCAAACGGATCAGGTCTTTTGAGGCGGCGCTGTGCGTTTGGTAGATTTTGCCTTTGAAACCGCGCTCGACGACCGTGGTATGAGGCATGGCGGAGCCGCTGCCCGAGGCGACGATGAGGATGGCGTCGGGCTTGGAGGCGATGGCTTTGAGGGCCTGCGCCGTGACGCTGGTGTCGGCTCGCGCGTAGCGCTCGACATCGGTCACCTTGATGCCGTTGGCTTTGGCCAGATTGGTCAGCTCGCGCAGCCAGCTTTCGCCGTAGGCATCGTTATAGCCGATGAAGGCAAAGCTTTTTACGCCGTGTTTCTTCATGTGGTTGATGACACCGCCGGCCATGACCGCCGTGGATTGGGGCAAGCGGAAGGTCCATGTGCCTTTGCCTTCGGGGAACTCGGCAGGCGCGGCTGCCAACTGCACGGTCTTGCCTTCGGCGGCGACCTCGCCCATGGCGATGGCCGGGGTGGTGGTGCTGGAGCCGATGATGACGTCGACATGGTCTTCGCTGATCAGGCGTTGCGCGTTTTTTTGGGCCTTGGCCGGGTCGCTGGCGTCGTCCAGGGTGATGAATTTGACTTTCTCGCCGGCGATGTTGTCGGGCCACAGCGCAAAGCCGCTGTTGACGGGAATGCCAAGGCCGGAAGCGGGGCCGGTCAGCGACAGATCGACGCCGATGGTGATGTCCGCGTTGGCTTGCGTAGCGGCCAGACCCAGTGCGGCGGCCAGCAGGGTTGCGTGGAATACTTTCTTCATTCTCAATCTCCTCTGTTGTGAACTGCTTTGAATTGCTTTTGTATTGCCGGTTGGGCGCAGGATTGCCCGCCCGACGGAAGTGGGCAGGATTTCGCCTGCCCGGTTCTTCATCTATTTGCGGGGATGATGACGGCCGGATCCGTGCCGTCGTACAAAGCTTCGACCTGGTCCTGGCGGTGGGTAAGCACAGCCCGTTGATTGATGGAGCCTTTGTCGGTGATTTCGCCCAGATCCAGCGAAGGGGGCCGAGTGAGGATCAGCGCGCGCGCAATGCGGGTGGCACTGCCCGTGCCTTGCCGATGCAGGCGGTCGGTCAGGTCCTGGAAGAATCGGCGTACGGCGGCGGAGGCGAGCACCTCATGGTCCGGGGCGTCGTCGTCCAGACCCGACAGCTTGCGGCACAAAGGCATATTGGGCACGATGAGCATGCCGACCTCGCGGCGGTCGTGGCCGGTAATGACGCAGTCCTGCAGATAAGGTGCGCCCTCGCGGCATATCAGGGTGCGCAGATAGCCCACGCTGACCCAGGTTCCGGTGTCGAGCTTGAAGTCTTCGGCAACGCGCCCGTCGAACACGAAGCCACGGTTGGGATTGTCAGGATCCAGCCATTTCACGGCATCGCCCGAACAAAAGTAGCCGTCTTCGTCGAAGGCCTCGGCCGTTTTGTCGGGGGCCCGCCAGTATCCGGGCGTGACGTTGGGGCCGCGATAGCGAACCTCGATCTTGTCGCCGTTGGGGATGAGCTTCAGGTCCATGCCGGGCAGCGGTACGCCTATTTGCCCGGCCAGCGCTCTTTCCTCGAGCACGAACATGGCGGAGGGCGAAGTCTCGGTCATGCCCAGGCCGGTCGTCATGATGATGCGTTCGCCGCAGGCTTTCTCGGCCGTGGCGTGCAGTTTGTCCCAGACCGGCTGGGCCAGGGCCGCGCCGGCATAGAACTGCATTTTCAGCCGGCGATAGAAGCTGGTGCGCAGGGTTTCGTCCGTTTCGAGCGCATTGGCGATTTTTTCCCAGCCTATGGGCACGTTGAAATACAGAGTGGGGGAGATCTCGCGCAGATTGCGCAGGGTGATGGCCATGCCCTGTTCGGTGGGCTTGCCGTCGTCGATGTAGAGCGTGCCGCCGTTGAACAGGATCTGCCCCAGGTTGTGGTTGCCTCCGAAAGTGTGGTTCCAGGGCAGCCAGTCGACCAGGATGGGCGGCTCTTCGGCCAGGAAGGGCCAGACCTGCAGAATCATTTGCAGATTGCTGCACAGCATGCGCTGCGTGTTGATGACCGCCTTGGGCAGCGAGGTGGAGCCCGAGGTGAACAGGAACTTGACGATGGTGTCGGGGCTGGTGGCCTCGTAGGCCGCATCCACGGCATCGGTGACCGGTGTTGCCAGCAGCGATTCGAACGTGGTGCTGGCACGCTGAGGCGCCGAGCCGCGCGTGGCGACGTACTCGACGCTGTCATCGATCGTGGCGGCGACGGCCGCCGCGTATTTTTGCGCGTCGGAAACGAAGACCAGGCCCGGGGTCAGTACCTGCACCACATGGCGCAGCTTGTCGAAATCCTTGGAAACCAGCGAATAGGCGGGAGATACCGGTGAATAGGGCACACCGACATATTGGCAGCCCAAGGCAAGAAGTGCGTGCTCCAGGTCGTTTTCGGAGAGCATCAGCACCGGCCGCTCGGGCGACAGCCCGCGGTCGAGCAGAGCCTGGCCGATGTGGCGCGCCATGTCGAGCGCTTGCGCATAGGTGATGTGGCGCCATTCGCCGGATTCGTCGCGCTTGGCGATATAGCTGCGGTCGGGGGTCTGTTTGGCCCAGTAGTGCAGGCGGTCGGTGAGGCGGCGTGGGTAATCCTGCAGAGGCACAGGCGTTCTTACATGGACTTGGCCGTTTTCGCCGGGTGTTGCCTCGACAGGCAGGGCACCAATTGCCACGCTGCGATAACGGGGTTGTGCTGTCATTTTGTCTCTCTGAATTCTTTGCCCGCAAAGGCGTTGCAACATTATTCTTCTGGCAATCAGGCGCGTGGGATCACCGCTTTCGGGATTGTTGATTTTTTGCCGCGGTTTGTAGCGCGGGCAATATGCGCCACGTTTTTTTGGAGCAGTGATTATCAACTTACCTGATACTTAGCTTATACTACACCGAGAAAAATCGACTGGCAAGTAGAATTAGCCAGGCGGCAGAATGAATAGCCAAAGGAGTTACGAGTGGACAAACCAAGCGGCATTGCCTATTTAATCGGGCGGCTCGACCATATGCTGAGCCGTCGCATACGCGACAGCATTGCTCCAATGGGGATTACCGCGGCGCAGTACACGGCGCTGTCCGTATTCCGCAAGCACGGCCAGCTTTCCAATGCGCAATTGGCCGAGCGGTCGATGGTCTCTCCCCAGTCTGCCAACGAAATGGTCAAGACCATGGAACAGCGAGGCTGGATTGCCCGGAAAGCGCCTTCGACCCACGGACGCATCATTCAAATCGGCCTGACGCCCGAAGGCCTGAACCTATTGAAGAAATGCGACGCGGCGGTCGTCGAGGTGGAGGCCGCCATGCTGGCCGAGATCGGCGAGGCCGAGCATGGGGCCTTGTATGCGCAACTGAAGACCATGGTGCGCGGACTGAGCATACTGACGCTTTAGGGTCTGCCAGCCCTGTCTTCTTGTGGAGAATCCCGGCCCGGGGGCCAGAGCTTCTGCGTCGTGATGCGCGCTCGCTCAATAATTAATGATAAATATTATTGCGAATGGTTCGCATTTCTGATAATGTAGCGGTCTGTCGTGGTTGAAACCATTCAAGGGGTGGCCTGAACGCGTTCCGGGAGTGCGTGCCGTTATAGGGATGCACTGCTCGCGCAGGCTATGCAGAGCATCCTTTCGTCTGGATTAATGAACTTTTTGCCGTTGGACGCATGCTGCATCTTCGTCTTTACCCTAAATCCCGCTCTGTACAAATCAAGCTTGCAGCCGCTGTTTGCGTAATAGGGGTGCACCTGGCCGTCATCGGCGCCATTATTGCCGCCCCGGTCAAGCCCGATATCTCGATGCCCCAATCGGACGAAATCCAGTTCGTCGAAATAGGGCCCGAGGTTGTCGATACGGCGCCCGAGCCTGAACCGCAGGCTACGCCTCCGGAACCTGTCGAGGAGCCTCCGCCCCCCGAGCCCGAACCTCAGGTGGAGCCCGATCCCGTCGAAGAGCCCACTCCGGAGCCCGAGCCCGAGCCGGTCGTCAAAGAGCCCGATCCCGAGACGATCACTGAACCGCCCAAGCCCAAACCGAAGCCCAAGCCCCGGCCCAAGCCGGTCGTCAAGCGCCACGAAACTCCCAAGCCGGACACTCCGCCCGCGCCGCCCAGCGGCGCCGCCGCGACGGTAGCTGCGCCCAAGGCGCCGACCGCGCCGCGCGACCCCAACACGCCGCGGCTCATCGGGCGCGTCGATTATCTTGGGCAGCGCCCCAGTCCCGAATATCCCCGGCTTTCCCAGCGCCGGGGCGAAGCGGGCCGGGTTGTGGTCCGGGTGCTGATTTCGCCGCAAGGCTCCGTCGCCAAGGCTACGCTGCGCACCTCGTCGGGCTATCCGCGCCTGGACGAGTCGGCGCTGAAAGCGGCGCGCACCGCGAAGTTCAAGCCATATACCGAAAACGGCATTGCCTATCCCGCACTGGCCGACATCCCATTTGATTTCGTTTTATAGGAACCACCATGTTCGATCTCGTAAACAGCGCATTGCATATCATTGCGCAAGTAGGCCAGGCGGCATCCGATGCGCAGTCGGCAGCGCCCGCAGCCGCCGCGCTGGGCAGTGCGGCCGCCCCGGCTGCTGCTGCTGCTGCTGCTGCTGCGCCGGCTTTGGCTCCGGCCGCCACCATCACGACGGAAAGCGGTATTACCCACTTCATCGCACAAAGCGATATCGTGGGCAAGAGCCTGTTCGGCATTCTGCTGCTCATGTCCCTGATCAGCTGGTATCTGATCTTCGTCAAGTCGTTCAGCAATCTGCGCACTCACCGGCATTCGCGCCGCTTCCTGAACCAGTTCTGGGCGGCCAGCTCGCTCGAGCAGGTTGAAAACGAAATCGCCACGCACGGTGCGACCGAGCCGTTTGCGCACGTGGCCAGTCATGCCATCCATGCCCGCAACCACCATGCCAAGTACGGCGCCATAAAGCTCGAGGAAAAGGGCTCGACCAGCGCTTTCGTCACCCGCATCATCCGCAAGGTCATCGACGAGGAAACCGCCAAGCTCGAGAACGGGCTTACCGTGCTGGCCTCCATCGGTTCCACCGCGCCGTTCATCGGTCTGTTCGGCACGGTTTGGGGCGTTTACCATGCCCTGATCGGCATCGGCCTTTCCGATGGCGTCAACATCAACCGCATCGCCGGCCCCGTGGGCGAAGCCCTGATCATGACCGGCCTGGGCCTGGCGGTGGCCATTCCCGCCGTGCTGGCCTACAACGCCTTCGTGCGCAACAATCGCGTCTACCTGGCGCAGCTCGATGCCTTCGCGCACGATCTGTTCACCTTCCTGTCCACCGGGCAGGCCATCGAATCCAGATCCAATATGCGCGGCATTTCGCTGGCGGCGGGCAAAAAGGACTGATCATGGCTTTCGGAAGCTTCGACAACAAGGGTGACAACCACACCATGTCCGAGATCAACATGGTGCCGTTGATCGACGTCATGCTGGTGCTGCTGGTCATTTTCATCATCACGGCGCCGCTGCTCAGCCACTCCATCAAGATCAATCTGCCGCAGGCCACCGCCCAGCCGGTCGAAATGAAGCCGCAGGTCATCGACCTTGCCGTCAATGAGGCGGGGCAGCTGTTCTGGGACGAGCAGCCGGTGCTCATGGAAAATCTGCAGCAGCGTTTCGCCGCCGAATCCGGCAAAGACCCTCAGCCCGAATTGCGCATCCGCGCCGACCTGAACACGCGCTACGAAATTCTGGCCCAGATCATGAGCAGCGCCAAGGCTGCGGGCCTGAAGAAGCTGGGCTTCATCACCCGCCCCGGCGAACACGCCGCCGCTGGCGGCAATCCCCCGGCTGCAGGCGGCAATGCTCCCGCTACAGGCGTTAATCCCGCCGTCAAGCCGTAGCGGCAGCTCAGGCTCGCCAGGCAAACCTGGCAAGCCGGTTGCCTGATTCAAGCTTCCATCCCCGACCGCCCCCAAGGCGGCGGGGATTTGTTTTCTACCGTCCGAACGCCCGCGCCCGAGACACCTTTCATCTTTCATTTTGGTCAGGCTTTCGTCAGCTTTGTAACCCCGCATCCGTTTAAGCCACCCGGCATTATTCAAAGCGGCCGGTTCGATATAGAATCACGGCATGCGAGTACTAGTTATTGAAGACGATACGACTTTGGGCCATGCCTTGCAGGAATTCCTGATGGGGCAGGGGTATGCCGTCGATTGGCTGCAGGACGGCGAGCCGGTGCTTGGCGCCGTCACCGGACAAACCTACGATCTCCTGCTGCTGGACCTGAACCTGCCCAGCATGAGCGGGCTCGATGTCTTGCGGCAGTTGCGCGCCCAAGGCCAGCAGGTTCCCGTTCTCATCCTGACGGCGCGCGACGGGGTGGAAGACCGGGTGGCGGGCCTGGATGCGGGCGCCGACGACTACGTCACCAAGCCCTTCGAGCTGGCCGAACTGGCCGCCCGGGTAAGGGCGTTCGCCCGGCGCCGCGCAGGCCAGGTGCAGCCGCTGCTCGAAGCCGGGCCGCTGGTGTTCGACAGCGTGGGCCGCGAGGTGCGCGTCAACGGGCAGCGCCTGGCGCTGTCAGTGCGCGAACTGTCCGTGCTTGAAATGCTCATGGGCCGGGCCGGGCGCGTGGTTACCAAACGCCAGATCGTCAATTCGCTGTCGGCATGGGACGCCGATTTCAGCGAGAACGCCGTCGAAGTCTACGTCTACCGCCTGCGCAAGCGCCTCGAAGGCACCGGTGCGGGCATACAGACCGTGCGCGGGTTCGGCTATCTGCTCGACGTCGAAAGTGCCGCGTAGCATTTTCAAGATGCGCGGGTATCGCAGTGATATCCGGGCGATCCGGATACGGCTCCCATGACATCTCCCTCGGTGCGGCCCGCCGCCGGAAAGCTGGCTCCTCATGCCCGATTGGCTGCATTGCTGCAGCCGGGCTCCCTGGCGCGCCATCTCATCTTGCGCCTGGTTCCTCCCGTTCTGATCCTGATCGCCCTGGACCTTATCGTGACGTGGGTCGTGACCAGCCGCATCAACCTGTCCGTCTGGGTGCTCCACGATATTTTCTGGGTGCTGCTGCTCAGCCAGGTCCTGCTGGTTTTGCTGATCGCCGGCGTGCTGATCGCCGGCGTGCGTTCGGGCCTGCGGTCCATCAATCGCTTGTCGGACGAAATCAACCAGCGCTCCATCGACGATCTGCAGCCGGTCAGCGTAGCCGGCCTGACCACCGAGATCACGCCCGTCGTGACCCGCATCAACGACCTGCTGATCCGGCTTGACGATTCGATGCAGGCGCAAAAGCGCTTCATCGGCCATGCGGCGCATCAGATCAGAACGCCGCTGAGCGGACTCAAGCTGGAGTCCGAGCTGATGCTGGCCGGCAATCTGCCCACCGACGTGCGAGAGCGCGCCGAACGGATCAAGTCGGTCACCGACCGCATGATACGGCTTGGGCAGCAGTTGCTGGTGCTGGCGCGAGCCGATTCGTCGGTTCGTCCCCAGGACAGCTTTCAAAGGCTGGACCTGGCCGAATGGGCGCGCCTGAGCGCTTCGGAATGGATTCCCGCCGCACGGGCCGGGCACGTCGACCTGCAATTGTCGGCGCCCGACGACGCCGTGTGGGTCGATGCCGACCCGCTGCTGCTCGAGGAAATGTTGAGCAACCTCATCGATAATGCATTGCGCTACGGAGCCGGGGCCACCTACATCCGCATCCAGGTCGGCGCCACGCCGCCTTCGCTGATGGTCGAGGACGACGGGCGGGGCATCGACGCCGACGACCGCGACCGGGTTTTCGAGGCGTTCTACCGTTCCCCCCGGGCAACCGCGGGCGGTTCGGGGCTGGGGCTGGCCATTGTCCGTGAAATCGCCCTGGCGCATGGCGCCTGGTGGCGGCTGGCGAGCCGTCCCGAGTTTGCCGGCACCCGGATCAACATCGTATTTCCAGGGCCCCGCAAAGGGGCCAACCTGACGAGGCACGAAGGATAGACAGCCCATCATGACAACAGAACAGAACGACGTGAAACAAGCGGGACCGCCGGGGGTGGCTGTGCTGGTCGGAGCGCTCGGCGTCGTGTACGGCGACATCGGAACCAGCCCGCTTTACACCATACGAGCATCGCTCAGCGGTTTTTCCGTGCTGGATCCGTCGCACATCATGGGCGTGCTTTCGCTGCTGTTCTGGATGCTGATGCTGGTGGTGTCGCTCAAGTACGTGACCTTGATTCTGCGCGCCGACAACCGCGGCGAAGGCGGCACGCTGGCGCTGATGGAACTGGCCGCGCGCGGCCGTTCGGGACGCAAGCGCTGGGTGCTGGTCGTTCTGGGACTTATCGGAGCCAGCCTGTTCTATGGCGATAGCATGATCACTCCCGCCATTTCCGTGCTTTCGGCGATAGAGGGCATAGGCATTGTGTCGCACACGCTGGATCCATGGGTGGTGCCCGTGGCGGTGGTCATCATCTTTGGCCTGTTCATGGTGCAGTCGCATGGCACGGGCGCCATCGGAAAGCTGTTCGGGCCCATCATGCTGCTGTGGTTCCTCAGCATTGGCGCCCTGGGAGCCTACCGCATCGTGCAGACTCCACAAATAATCCAGGCGTTCAATCCCATGTGGGCCCTGGAATTCATTGCGCAGGGCCCGTGGACGGCCTTCCTGCTGCTTGGGGCGGTGGTGCTGGCGCTGACGGGCGCCGAAACCCTGTATGCCGACATGGGGCATTACGGGCGGCCGGCGATCCGGCGCGCTTGGTTCGGCGTGGTGCTGCCCGCCCTGGTACTGTGCTATTTTGGCCAGGGCGCGCTGCTGCTCGGCGATCCCTCTGCGATCCGCAACCCCTTTTTCCTGCTGGCGCCAGGGTGGCTGCTGGCCCCTCTGGTTGGCCTGGCCACGGTGGCGACCATCGTGGCGTCGCAGGCCGTCATTTCGGGGGCGTTCTCGGTTACCCGCCAGGCCGTGCAGCTTGGCCTGTGGCCGCGCATGGTCATCCTGCATACTTCGGCCAAGGAGGAGGGGCAGATCTACCTGCCCAGGGTCAATCAATTGCTGTGCCTGGCCGTGCTGGTCCTGGTGGTGGGGTTCAAGTCATCCGAAAACCTGGCCCATGCCTACGGTTTTGCGGTAACCGGCACCATGCTGATGACATCCCTGCTGGCGTTCTCGGTGTTGCCGCGCCACAGCACGGGAGCAAAGCGCGGTTTGTGGATGGCGCTGCTGAGCGTGTTCCTGGTGCTGGATATTTTGCTGTTTTCGTCCAATACACTGAAAATCGTCGATGGCGGCTGGCTGCCGCTGGTGGTGGGCCTGGGCCTGTTCACCCTGATGCTGACCTGGAAGCAGGGGCGCGACAAAATGCACCAGACCCTGGCCGGCGATCAGCAGCCGCTCAAGGATTTCGTCGACGCCATCGAGCAATACCCTCCCGTGCGGGTGCCCGGAACCGCCGTGTTCATGAGCATGATCGTCGATACGGTGCCCCCCGCCTTATTGCACAATCTCAAGCACAACAAGGTGCTGCACGAGCAGGTTTTGTTCCTGAACGTGCAAAGCGCCGATGTGCCCTATGTGTCGTTCGACGAGCGCTATACGCTGGAAAGGCTGGGCCGCAGCAGCTGGCAGGTGGTGGCCAAATGGGGGTTCAAGCAAGAGCCCAATGTGCCGCAATTGCTGGAACTGCTGGCGCACGAACACCCCGAGCTCAATCTCGAGCCCATGCAAACCTCTTTTTTCCTGTCGCGCCAGACCATCATCGTGGTGCGCAAGCTGCCGTTCCGCATGCGGTGGCGGCGCAGCCTGTTCGCCTTCATGGCGCGCAACGCCAGCCGCAGCACGCGGTTCTACAAGATTCCGCCCAACCGGGTCGTGGAAATGGGCATGCAGCTGGAGTTGTGACGCCGTACGGGGCGCAGCGGCTTATCCGGGAATGGTAATGGTGGTTTCCCGTATGATTCCGCCGCCGTTCACGCTGCCCTTGGTTGTGGCGTTGGGGTCGCTCATGAGGGTCATGCAGTCTTGCCGCTGGCCGGCGGGCAGGCTCATGCAGCGGCGGGTGGCGTCTTCCTGGTAGGTGCTGTTGCTGTCGCTGACAAGCTGGTTATGCCTTGCGGCCTGCAGGGCGGCTCCGGCTTCTCTTTCGCAAGTGGCCTTGCTTTCCTGGGTTTGGCCGGCTTTGCAGGCGGCCATGTCCCGCTGGTATTGCGCTTCGGGGCTGTTTGTAGAGTGGCTGCCGGCGGCCAGCGCCGAGGCCGAGGCCAGCCCAAGGCCCAGAGCCAGCACGATGGAGGCGGAACGGGGCAGGATATGTTTTTGACGATTCATGGTCGTTTCCTTGAAAACGTGGCAATCATGAGGATTGGAACAGTCATGAATCAGTATAGAAGAATGCCGCCGCCCATTCGTAACAAAATGTTTTGCCTTGAACTGTCCGGCTTTCGCTGCTTATTCTTCGGGCACAGGCCGCCGCGCATCGCGCCGCAGACCCGCCTGCATGAGCAAAATCGCGGTTACAGGCGAAACAATGATTAGCAAAAAAGTGATCAGCAATTGGTGAATGACGATGTGTCCCTCGACGGCCGAGGAAACCAGAATCGATGCCAGCAGCACGAACCCGACGCCCAGGGTGTTGCCCAGCGTGGGCGCATGCATGCGCGAATAAAAGCGCTTGAAGCGCAGGAGGCCGGCCGAGCCTGTCAGGGTGAGGATGCCGCTTAGCACCAGCAGAACGGAAGCAGGAATGGAAGCCCAGAGTGGCAGTGTCGTCATGGTTCGATTACCTCGCCTTTGAGCAGGAATTTTGCCAGAGCCGCCGAACCCACGAAGCCGAACAGGCCGATGAGCAGGGCGATGTCGAAATAGATGCTGCTGCCGAACCGGATGCCCAGGACTAGCAGGATGAGCAGGCCGTTGATATACATGGTGTCCAGCGCAAGCACGCGGTCCTGCGGGGTGGGGCCGCGCAGCAGGCGCAGCGTGGCGCAGCCCAGGGCCAGGGCGAAGCAGCCCAGTGCGAAGATGCCCGCCCAGTAAAGTACGGCATTCATTCGAATATTTCCTTTAACGGTTGTTCGTAGCGCCGCTTGATGAGCTGGATCCAGTGGTTTTCATCCTTGAGATCCAGCACATGCAGCGTCAGCACGCCTTTCTGTTCGGAGAACCCGGCCCAGACCGTGCCTGGGGTGTAGGTGATGATGCAGGCCAGCGCGGCCAGGCCGTGCGGGTCGCGCAGTTCTATGGGAATGCGGATGAAGCCCGGGGTGTGCGATTCGGCGCCCAGCCAGATGAGGCGCGCCACGGCGACATTGGATTTCGTGATGTCGACGACGACGTTGGCCAGCAGCCGGATCAGGGTAAGCGGCTTTTTTGGGGTGGAGCGCAGAGGCCGCAGGGCCATGGCGGCCCAGGCCAGCAGCAGCGCCAGGACGGAGCCGAGCACGATATGGTCGATGGAAACGGTTTCGTTCAGCAGCAGCCAGATGACGAGCAGCAGGGCCGGCATGAGGAGCCAGTAGAGAATGGATTTCATGGCGCGCCCCCCGGCAGGAGCGGGGCGGGCTGACGCAGAACCGCCTGGATGTAGGACTGGGGATTGTCCAGCGCCAGCGCCGTGTCGTTCAGGTAGGCCAGTACCGGCCCGGCCCACACGGCCAGGCCTACGCAGCACAGGACGAGGAAGGCGACCGGGGCGGCTTCGCTGATGCTCAGGCGCGGCGTCACGGAATCTTCGGTGCTCCAGAACAGGCGGATTCCGGCCCGGGTAAGCGCGATGATGCCGGCCAGCCCCGACGCCAGGATGGCGCCAACCAGAAGCCAGGTATCCAGCGAGGGCGAGTCGGTGCTGGAGGTTTGCAGGGCGGCGGACAAGAGTGAGAATTTTGCGACGAAACCCGAAAGAGGGGGAAGGCCGATGACCAGCAGGCTGCAGGCGATGAAAGCCATGCCCAGGAAGGCCATGGCGGCCGGGAGGGCGACGCCCACGACGTCGTCGGAATGATCGGGGGATTCGGGATCGTCAAGCTCGAAGGCCTCGAGGCTGATGGCCAGCACGTCGGCGCCGAAGCTGCGCGTGCGCTCGACCATCTCGATGAGCAGGTAGAAGGCCCCCAGCGCCAGCACTGAATTGATGAGGTAGAACAGGGCTGGTCCGGTCACGGTGACGCCCGGCATGCCCAGGGCGGTAAGCAGGGTGCCCGACGAACTGATGACGCAGTAGCCGATGAGGCGTTCGGTCTGCTGGGTGGCGAGCATGCCGATAATGCCGAACATCAGGGTCGCCAGGCCGAGCGAGAACATCCACTCGCCGCCGAACGCGGCGGGCGCGCCGGTGGGCAGCAGCAGTGATCCCAGGCGCAGCAGCGCATAGATGCCGACCTTGGTCATGATGGCGAAGATCGCCGCCACGGGCGCGCAGGCGCTGCCGTAGGCATTGGGCAGCCAGAAGTTGAGCGGCCATGCCGCGGCCTTGATGAGGAAGGCGATGCCCAGGATGGCGGCGGCGGTCTCGAACAGAATGCGGTCGGGGCCGGCCAGGCGTCCCGCCTGCACGGCCAGGTCGGCCATGTTGAGGGTGCCTGTCACGCCATAGACGAGGGCCATGGCGATCAGCAGCAGGAAGGAGGCCACGAGGTTGGTGACGATGTAGTGCAGGCCGGCCGTGACCCGGGCCTCGCCCGAGCCATGCAGCATCAGGCCGTAGGAGGCGGCCAGCAGGACTTCGAAGAACACGAAGAGGTTGAACAGGTCGCCGGTAAGGAAGGCGCCGTTGATTCCCATGAGCAAGAACTGGAACAAGGGATGGAAATGCACGCCCGCGCGGTCCCAGCGCGCGGTGGCGTAGACGAGCGTGGCGATGCCAAGTACCGCATTCAGGGTGAGCATGATGGCGGCCAGCCGGTCGGCCACCAGGACGATGCCGAACGGCGCCGGCCAGTCGCCCAACAGGTAGACGGCGATGTGGCCGAACCAGGGCGAAGCCTGTATGCCCGAGGTGATGAGCAGCAGCTCGACGGCGACGAGCAACTGCGCCAGTACCGAGGCAAGCGAGATGCCGATGCGCACGCGCCGGCGCGAATCCTTGAGCAGAAGCTGGCAGGCCCCCGCCAGCAGGGGAATGATTATGGGCAGGACGGGGAGATGGGCCGACCAGTCGATCACAGATTGGCCTCCCTGCCGTCCACGTGGTCGTTGCCCGCCAGGCCGCGCGCGGCCAGCAGCACAACCAGGAACAAGGCGGTGGTGGCGAAGCCGATGACGATGGCGGTCAGCACCAGCGCCTGCGGCACGGGGTCGGCATACAGGGCCGGATCGGCGGCTTTGCCGGCGTCGATGATGGGCGCGGCGCCGATGCGAAGACGTCCCATGCTGAAGATGAACAGATTGACGGCGTAGGACAGCAGGGACAGGCCCATGATGACCTGGAAGGTGCGGGGACGCAGAATCAGCCAGATGCCCGAACCCGCAAGCACGCCGATGGCAATCGACAATATGAGTTCCATTAGTTCACTCCCTCGTGGGCGGCATGCGGGGCGGGCGGCGGCGTGGGGGCGGCTGCGGGCGCGGCTTTGCGCCGGAAGCGGCGCGACTGGTGGGCCAGGGCCACCAGCATGATGACGGTGGCGCCCACGACCAGCATGTATACGCCCAGGTCGAAGAGCAGCACACTGGAGAGGTGGATGTGGCCGATGACCGGCACGGCCAGTTCCAGCTCCATGGAGAACAGCAGGGGACGCAGGCTCCACCAGGCGCCTATCGCAGCGCCGCCGGCGGCCAGCAGCCCGAGCGCGATCCAGTATTGCGGCCGGATGCCCTGGCGCGATTCGACCCAGCTTACGCCCCCGACCATGTACTGCAGGATGATGGAGGTTGCCATGACCAGGCCGCCGACAAAGCCGCCGCCAGGCAGGTTGTGCCCGCGCAGCAGGAAGTACAGCGAGATGAGCGCGCCGATGGGAAGCAGGAAGCGCAGCAGTATTGCCGGAACCTGCATGATGCCGTACGGAACCAGAGCGTCGATGTCGGGTTCGGCCGGGGCGGGGCGGCCCGGGTTGGCCCCTTGCTGCTGGCGCAGCGGGTTCTGGGTGATGGTTTCGGGTGGCGGCCGGAAGCGCCGCAGCAAGGCGTAGACGGTCAGCGCCACGATGGCCAGCACAGTGATCTCGCCCAGCGTGTCGAAGCCGCGGAAATCGACCAGGATGACGTTTACCGCATTGGCGCCGTGGCCTTCGGGCACGGTGTTCCTGATGAAGAAATCGGCGATGCCGCCGCGGCTGGGGCGAGTCAGGACCGCATAGGCCAGGATGGCCAGCCCCGCTCCGCCCGCAACGGCCACCAGGAGGTCGCGCAAGCGGCGGGCCGCCGTGGGCGAGGTAATGGCGTCGTCGCTTTCGACCCGGGGCGGCAGCCAGCGCAGCCCCAGAAGGATGAGGACGGTGGTGACGACTTCGACGGCCAACTGGGTAAGGGCCAGGTCGGGCGCCGAGAACCAGGCGAACGTGATGGCGGTTGCCAGCCCCGCGCCGCCCGCCAGGGCCAGTGAGGCGGGTCGGTGGTACTTGGCCTGGTGGGCGGATCCAATGGCGCAGGCGCCGCCCGCCAGCCACAGGACGATGAGGAAGAAATTGGCCGGGGTGGCCAATGCCGGCTTCAGCCAGCCGCCGCCCAGCAAGGGAAGCGCGGCCACGGCGAATGTGGCCACTACGGTCAGAAGCAGCAGGCGTTGCAGGCGCGGCGAATAGACGCGGTTCAGGAGCCAGGCGCTGGCGATGTCGATGCCCTCGAGCAGGGCGTCGAAACTGCGGCGGCCGTCCAGGCGATAGATGAGCGGGGTTTTATCGGGGTGTTCGCGATGCCGCTGCAGCAGGACGACATACAGGATGATGCCGCCGGCGAGCGCGGTAAGGCTCATCAAGAGAGGCTGGTTCAGGCCGTGCCAGACTTTCAGGTCGTAGTGGGGTGTGCTGCCGCCCAGTATGGACAAGGCGGCGGAGTGCAGATAAGGCCCCAGCGTGTATTTGGGCAGGATGCCGACCAGCAGGCAGGTAAGCACCAGCAGGCCGCTCGGAACCAGCATCCAGAAAGGGGGCTCGTGCGGCGCTCGGGGAAGATCGGCGGCGGGAGGGCCGAAGAACACCTGGCAGATGAAGCGCAGCGAATAGGTAACGCTGAAGGCGCTGGCTACCACTGCGGCCAGCGGGAGCACGAATTCGGTGAAGGCATCGCCGCTGAGAAAGACGGTTTCGGCGAAGAACATTTCCTTGGAGAGGAAGCCGTTGAGCAGCGGTACGCCGGCCATGGCGGCGGCGGCCACGATGGCCAGGGTGGCGGTGATGGGCATGGCCTTGGAAAGCCCCGACAGGCGCTGCATGTCCCGGGTGCCGGTTTCATGGTCGACGATGCCCGCGGCCATGAAAAGCGAGGCCTTGAACGTGGCGTGGTTCATCATGTGGAACACGGCGGCGGCCAGCCCCAGCGTGGTGTTCAGGCCCAGCAAAAGCGTGATCAAGCCCAGGTGGCTGATGGTGGAGTACGCCAGCACGCCTTTCATGTCGCGCTGGAATATGGCCGCGTAGGCGCCCAGCACCAGCGTGCAAAGCCCCGCCCCGCCGATGATCCAGAACCATTCGTCGGTGCCGGCCAGCACGGGCCAGAAGCGCGCCAGCAGGAAGACGCCGGCCTTGACCATAGTGGCCGAATGCAGGTAGGCGGACACCGGCGTGGGCGCCGCCATGGCGTTGGGCAGCCAGACGTGGAAGGGGAATTGCGCGCTTTTGGTAAGCGCGGCGATGGCGATGAGCACCAGTATGGTGGGATACCACGGGTGGCTGCGAACCAGGTCGCCTGAAGCCAGAACGGTGTCCAGGTTGTAGCTGCCGACGATATGGCCCAGCATGAGCACGCCGCCTAGCAGGCACAGCCCGCCGGCGCCGGTAATGGTAAAGGCCATGCGCGCGCCGCGCCGCGCGTCCAGGCGGTGATGCCAATAGGCGATGAGCATGAAGGACGACAGGCTGGTCATTTCCCAGAACACGACCAGTTGCAGCAGGTTGCCCGACATGACGACGCCAAGCATTGAGCCCATGAACAGCAGGAAGAACGAGAAGAAGCGCGGCGCGGGATCCTGGGGCGACAGGTAGTAGCGCGCGTACAGGACGATCAGCGCGCCCATGAGGGTGATGAGGAGCGTGAACAGCCAGGCATAGCCGTCGAGCCGCAGCACGAAATTGATGTCCAGCGCCGCGGGGATCCACGGGCGCGCCACCTGGACGACGCTGCCGTCGGCGATGGACGGGTAGAGCGAGATGGCCAGCGCGGCGCTGCCCAGGGCCACGGTTCCCGCCAGCCATGCCTCGAGATTGCGCGCGTTTTGCGGCAACAGGGCAGCGACCAGGCTGCCCGCAAAGGGCAGTGCGAGAATGAGGATGAGCAGCATCGAGTCTTGTTTGTGGAGGGCGGGTGTGCTTGCAATGATACGATATTTTTCCCGCCGTTCCGGGGGAAATCCGCATAAATAGGCGCAGGTTGGCGTGCTCTGGCGGTATTTGTGCGCCGATGGCCGAGCGCGCCGTCAACGATCCGGCGCGCCCTTGTCCGTTCGCGGCTTCATGGTCGGGATGCCGAACACGATGTAAAGGCTTATGGCCGCGCCCATTGCGGCCAGGCCAGCCTTGGCCCAGGCAGGCGGCACAATGTAAATGGAATACGAAAGCGACGCCCACATCAGCAGCAAGGCCACGACCTTGGCCGGGCGCGGCATGCCCGACCGGTTTTCGATGGCCGCAATATACGGGCCCAGCAGGCGGTTGCTGGTCAGCCAGCGATGCAGGCGCGTCGAACCGCGCATATAGCAGGCCGATGCCAGCAGCAGAAACGGCGTCGTCGGCAGCAGCGGCAGGAATACGCCGGCAATGGCAAGCGCGACGGCGAGGGTGCCGACGATGATGAAGAATGCTTTCATGGGTGAGGCCGGGATCGGGTTGAGGCCCGCGCGGACGCGGTACTGGCCTTGGCGTCGGGCCCGCCGTGTCGGGGCGGTGTGCCGTCAGCCTTTGCCGTTATTGTCGCTTAACGCCGAGCGGATGTCTTCGCGCGACAATTGCGGCGCCAGTTGCTGGATGAAGTCGTACATGTACGAGCGCAGGTAGGCGCCGCGCCGCACGGCGATCCGGGCGATATTGGGGCGAAACAGATGCGTGGCCTGGATGGGGTGCAGGTGGTGGGTGTTGTGGTGTTCGATGGCCATGGAGGCGATAAGGCCGACCCCCATGCCCAGCGCCACGTACTGCTGGATGACGTCGGAATCCATGGCGGTCAGCACGATGTCGGCGGCTACCTGGGCTTTGTCGAAGGCTTCATCGATATGGCTGCGTCCGGTAAAGCCCTTGTCGTAGGTGATGATGGGGTAGGCGGCCAGGTCGTGCAGGCTTACCGTGTCGAGCGCCAGCAGAGGATGGCCTTGCGGCACCACAATGACGTGAGTCCATTCGTAGCTGCGGAACGACACGAGCTCGTCGAATTCGCTGAGGCCTTCGGTGGCGATGCCGATGTCGGCCTTGCCGGAGATGACCCAGTCGGCGATGTGCTCGGGCGAGCTCTGCTGCAAGGCGATGCGCACATCGGGGAAATTCTCGCGGAAGGCCTGGACGGCGCGGGGCAGGGCATAGCGGGCCTGCGTGTGGGTGGTGGCCACGGCCAGGGTGCCCTGGGTTTCGCGGGCGTAGTCCTGGCCGGCTTTTTTCAGGTTCTCGGCCTCCAGCAGGAGGCGTTCGATGATCGGCAGGATCTCCTTGCCCGGCGAAGTCAGGCCGGTCAGCCGCTTGCCGTTGCGTTCGAAGATGTCGACCTCCAGCTCTTCCTCCAGCTCGCGGATCTGCCGGCTTACGCCCGGTTGGGAGGTGAACAGGGCATTGGCCACCTCGGTCAGGTTGTAGCCGCGCTTGGCCGCCTCGCGTATGGAGCGCAATTGCTGGAAGTTCATGAAGGCCTTATCCGACCTGTTCGACGAAGACGTGCAATTGGCGCGGGCTGACCAACAGGCTTTCGCCTTCCTTGAAAGCCTGTTCCCGGAACAGCTCGTTCGAGATGACGGCTTCGATGACTTCGTCGTTGTCTTCGCGCACCAGCTCCAGCTGCGCCAGCGGGCCGATGGCGTGGGCGTGGCGCAGCCTGGCCGCGATGCCGTCGCCGCCGGGCTGGTAGCGCCGCACTTCCAGGTCGTGCGGCCTGACGTAGCCGATGCCCTGGGCGTCATCGACCTGGGCGTGATCGGGCACGCGGAACGAGGCCGAGCCCGCTTCCAGCACGCCATGGTGGATGCGGCCGCGGAACAGGTTGACGTTGCCCAGGAAGCCGTAGACGAACGGCGATGCGGGATGGTTGTAGACTTCGGCCGGCGCGCCGGTTTGCTCGACGTGGCCTTTGTTCATGACGACCACCTGGTCGGCCACTTCAAGCGCTTCTTCCTGGTCGTGGGTGACGAAGATGCTGGTGACGTTCAGCTCGTCGTGCAATCTGCGCAGCCAGCGGCGCAGTTCTTTTCGCACCTTGGCATCCAGGGCGCCGAAGGGTTCGTCCAGCAGCAGGACGCGCGGCTCGACCGCCAGGGCTCGGGCCAGGGCGATGCGCTGGCGCTGGCCGCCCGACAGGCTGGAGGGGTATTGGTCGGCCAGCCAGTCCAGCTGGACCAGATTGAGCAATTGCGTGACGCGTTCGCGGATGGCCTGTTCCGAAGGCCGGGTGCTGCGCGGCTTGACGCGCAGGCCGAAGGCGATGTTCTCGAAGACCGTCATGTGCTTGAAAAGCACGTAGTGCTGGAAGACGAAGCCGACCTGGCGCTCGCGCACGTGATGCGACGAGGCGTCCACACCGTCCAGCAGCACCTGGCCGCTATCGGCCTGCTCCAGGCCGGCGATGATGCGCAGCAGGGTGGTCTTGCCGCAGCCGCTGGGACCCAGCAGGGCGGTCAGGCCGCCGTTGGGAAAGCTGAGCGATATGTCGTCGATGGCGGTGAAACCGCCGAAACGCTTGTTGATGTGACGGACTTCAATGCTCATGCTGCGTTCTCCCCTTGAAGGGCTTCGGGCGCGCCGCGATAGATGCGCCATTCGATGAAGGATTTGATGGCCAGCGTGGCCAGGGCCAGCAGGGCAAGCAGCGACGCGACGGCGAACGCGGCCGAAAAGTTGTATTCGTTGTAGAGGATTTCCACGTGCAGAGGCATGGTGTTGGTTTCGCCGCGGATATGGCCCGACACCACCGATACGGCGCCGAACTCGCCCATGGCGCGCGCGTTGCACAAAATGACGCCGTACAGCAGGCCCCACTTGATATTGGGCAAAGTGACCTTCCAGAAGGTCTGCCAGCCGTTGGCGCCCAGCACCAGCGCGGCTTCTTCTTCCTCCACGCCCTGCGACTGCATGAGCGGAATGAGCTCGCGGGCCACGAACGGGAAAGTGACGAAGACGGTGGCCAGGACGATGCCCGGCACGGCGAAGAGGATCTGGATGTCGTGGTCGATCAGCCATTGCCCTATCCAGCCCTGCGCGCCGAAGATCAGCACGTAGATCAGGCCCGAGATAATGGGCGACACCGAAAAGGGCAGGTCGATGAGCGTAAGCAGCAGGTTCTTGCCGCGGAACTCGAACTTGGCGATCGTCCACGCGGCAGCCACGCCGAATACCAGGTTCAGCGGCACGGCGATGGCGGCGGTCGTCAAAGTCAGCCTGATGGCCGATAGCGCGTCGGGTTCGGTGATGGCGGCGAAGTAGGCATCCACGCCCTTGCGCAGGGCTTCCGTGAACACGGCCAGCAGCGGAATGAAGAGAAAAAGGGTCAGGAATGCCAGGGCGACGCCCATCAGAAGGACCTTGACCCAGACGGGCTCGGTCGTGGCCGATGGAACCCGCGCGGGTTTGTCCAGGACGATGGGCAGGGCGATGGCGGTGCTGTTCATGATTGCGTGCGCAGGCGTTGGCCGCGGCGGCGGGACCAGGCCTGCAGCAGGTTGATGGCGAAAAGCATGGTGAATGAAACCAGCAGCATGACCATGGCGATGGCCGTGGCGCCGGCATAGTCGTATTGTTCGAGCTTGGTGACGATGAGCAGGGGCGTGATTTCCGACACCATGGGCATATTGCCCGCGATGAAGATCACCGAGCCGTATTCGCCGGCCGCGCGGGCGAAAGCCAGGGCGAAGCCGGTAATGAGCGATGGCATGACGGCGGGAAAGATGACGTGCGCGAAAGTCTGCAGGCGGCTTGCTCCCAGGCTGGCCGCCGCTTCTTCGTATTCGGCCTCGAACTCCTCCAGCACCGGCTGGACGGTGCGAACCACGAAGGGCAGGCCGATGAACGTCAGCGCGACGACCACGCCCAACGGCGTGAAGGCGACCTTGATGCCCAGTTGCTCCAGCCCGCTGCCCAGCCAGCCGTTGGGTGCATAGAGGGCCGTCAGCGCAATGCCGGCGACCGCCGTGGGCAGAGCGAAGGGCAGGTCGACCAGGGCGTCGATGATTTTCTTGCCGGGAAACTCATAGCGCACGAGCGTCCAGGCCACGATGCCGCCGAACACCACGTTGACCGCCGCCGCGATCAGCGACGCGCCGAAACTCAGGCGGTACGACGCCATGACGCGGGGCGCGGTGGCTGCCTGAACGAATTCGTCCCAGCTCAGCGAAAAGGTCTTCAGGAAGATGGCCGCCAATGGAATCAGGACGATGAGGCTCAGGTAGAAAATGGTAAAGCCCAACGTGATGTTGAACCCCGGCATGATCCGGAATGGCGGGTTTCTGCGCAGGGGAAGTGTTGCGGCGGTCATAAATGGCTTGGGTGGGTCGGAACGGATACGGAACCCATGCATGGTTGCATTGCGTCGTTATAAAGAGAACGATTTTTTTCCTATGTCCATAGAAGAAAATCAAATAAAGCCAGCCTAGCGCTTGCCGGGAATGTAGATCTGGTCGAAGATGCCGCCGTCGCCAAAGAATTCCTTTTGCACCTTGCTCCAGGGGCCGGCCACGTCCTCGATGGTGAACAACTTGATCCTGGGGAATTGCGAAGCGTATTTCTGGGCGATCTTTTCCGAGGTCGGGCGATAGTAGTTCCTGGCTGCGATATCCTGGCCGGCATCGCTGTACAGGTAGTCCAGGTAGGCTTGCGCCACCTTGCGCGTGCCGTGCCTGTCGACGTTCTTGTCCACCAGGGCCACGGGCGGTTCGGCCAGGATGCTGACCGACGGCACGACGATCTCCACTTTGTCCGGCCCCAGTTCCTTGATGGCCAGGAAGGCTTCGTTTTCCCAGGCCAGCAGCACGTCGCCGATGCCGCGCTCGACGAAGGTGGTGGTGGATCCCCGTGCGCCGGAGTCCAGCACCGGCACATGCTTGTAGATCTGGCTGACGAATTGCTTGGCGCTGTCCACGCTGCCGCCCGGCTGCTTGAGCGCATAGCCCCAGGCCGCCAGGAAGTTCCACCGAGCGCCGCCCGAGGTCTTGGGATTGGGGGTGATGATCTGGATGCCCGGCTTGGTCAGGTCGTTCCAGTCCTTGATGCCTTTGGGATTGCCCTTGCGCACCAGGAAGACGATGGTCGAGGTATAGGGCGAGCTATGGTGAGGCAGGCGTTCCTGCCAATTCTTGTCGATGAGGCCACGCTGCGCGATGGCGTTGATGTCGGAGGCCAGCGCCAGGGTAACGACGTCGGCCGAGATGCCGTCGATGACGGTGCGCGCCTGCTTGCCCGAACCGCCGTGCGATTGCCGAATGACGACGTCGTCGCCGGTCTTGGCTTTCCATTCCTTGGCGAAGACCTTGTTATATTCCTGGTACAGCTCGCGGGTGGGGTCATAGGAAACGTTCAAGAGTTGTATTTGCGCCGCATGAACGGCGGGCGAGGCGGCGAAAGCCAGGAACAAAGCGGATAGTGCTATTTTTTTTGCCAACATATGCGTTACCTTGGAAGCAGTGGTTCGAGCGCTGTGCGCGGAAATTTCTTGGAACTGAAAGTTTCAGAGCCTTCAGCTTATCCAGCCGGTGCCTCAAGGAAAACGAATGGTTTCACGATTGTTAATTCGTTTTTCGCATATGGGGCGGAGCGAACGCCTTGCCGGGGGCCAGGAGCGGATTCGGGCGCCTGCTTTTTTGGGGACTGTGGCATCATGGCGCGGGGCTATGCAGGGGCCATTCATTTCATAAGGAAATCTAACAATGAACGAAGATACGACAATCGTCACGACCACCGCGGCGCCGGGACCTGACGACGAAAAACTGAAATCGGCAAAGACGATAACCATGGTCGTATACGGATTGCAGGCCGTGGCGTTCATCGTGGGCGTCACCGCCATCGTCGCCATCATCATCAATTACGTGAAGCGCGGCGATGTTCAGGGCACCTGGCTGGCCTCGCATTTCAAGTGGCAGATCCGGACCTTTTGGTACAGTCTGTTGTGGTCGATCATCGGCGTGTTGCTGTTTTTCGCGGTGATCGGCTATTTCATTCTTGTCGCCAACCTGATCTGGGTCATCTACCGCATCGTCAAGGGCTGGCTGCGGCTTGTCGACGGCAAGCCCATGTATGCGGTGTAGCTCCGGCCTTCCCGAGTTATGAGAAAATGGTGGAATCCTCTGTTTTTTCAGGTGGTTCGCCATGAAACTCCTTGCCAGCCTTGCCGCCGCCGCGGCCTTTGTCTATAGCGCGGCGGGCTTTGCCGCGCCTTTGCTTACTCCCGCCGAACTCAACGCCCTGGCCTCCGATCCGGCGGTGCGCATCGTCGATATCCGGCCTGCCCAGGACTACAGCGCCGATCACATCCCCGGGGCGGTGTCCGCGCCATATGGGCAATGGCGCGGCCCGGCCACCAATCCCGGCCAGCTGCCGCAAGTCGACGCCTTGACCTCCTTGGTGCGCCGCTTGGGCCTTGGCAAGGACAGCCATGCGGTCGTAGTGTCCTCGGGCGCCGACTCGACCGACTTCGGCGCTTCCGCGCGGGTGTACTGGACGCTCAAGTACCTGGGGTTGAACAATCTTTCCATTCTGAACGGCGGCGTCAAGGCCTGGAGCGATGCGGGCCTGCCCCAGAATCAGGCCGTTCCGCAGGTTGCCGCCAGCAGCTATACGCCCGTCCTGAACACGGCGCTCATCGCCACGCAGGATCAGGTTGCTGCCCAGATCGGCAATCCGCAGACCCGGCTCATCGATGCGCGTCCGGCCAATTTCTTCGAGGGCAAGGTCAAGGCGCCGGCGGCCAAGGTGCCCGGCACCATACACACGGCGGTCAGCCTTTCGTTCGATCGGTGGTTCAAGCCCGGCACGTCCATTTTCGTGTCCACCGAGGAAGCCCGCAAAATCGCCGCCCGCGATCTGGCCAAGCCTGCCGATGAAACCATTTCGTTCTGCAATACGGGGCACTGGGCCGCCATCGACTGGTTCGCCCTGTCCGAAGTGGTCGGCCAGAAAAACGTCAAGCTTTATCCGGCATCCCTGGTCGAATGGACGCAATCGCCCGAGGCGCTGCCCATGGACAATGTTCCGGGACGCGGCTCGCAAATCCTCAACGACCTCAAGAACCTGATCGGCAAGGTTTCCTGATTCTCCGCGCGGGCATGGCGGCCTTGCCCGCGCCTTGAGCTCGCGGATCGGGTTTTTCCCGCCGACCATAAATAGACAACTCATGAACCGAACTTCTCTTGCGGCCGCGATGGCCGCCTTTTTCTTGGCCCTGGTGTGGTTTGTGTCGATGCGCCAGGCTGTCCTGTTCCTGGTGGGAGTGGGCATGGGCGGCGTGCTGGCCGGCGCCCGGTTCGGCTTCACCACGGGCTGGCGCCGCCTCATCGAGCAGCGCGATCCGCGCGGCGTCATGGCGCAATTGTTTCTCATGGCCCTGGCGGCGGCGGTCTCCATGCCTCTGCTTGCCGCTTTCCCGCATGATCTGGGTGCGGCGCTGGGTCCTCCCAGCATCAGCCTCGTCGTCGGCGCCTTCGTGTTCGGCGCGGCCATGCAGATGGCCGACGGCTGCGGCTCGGGAACCCTGTACAAGGCGGGGCTGGGCATTCCCCTCAACATGGCGATATTGCCGGTGTTTGCCCTGGGCAGTTTTCTTGGGTCGGCTCAGCTCGAGCAATGGCTGACTCTGGGCGCGGTCGCTCCGGTCGGGCTGGTAGGGCGGTTCGGGCCCTGGGAGGCGCTGGGCCTGACTTGCCTTGGCCTGGCGATCCTGGGGGCGGCGGCACGGCTGTGGTGCGGCAAGGCCAAGCCCTGGTTCGACCGGCGTTTGTTCATCGGCGCCGTGCTGCTGGCGCTTCTGGCTGTTTTGAACCTGGCCATTGCCGGCCAGCCCTGGGGGGTCGTCTACGGCTTCGGACTTTGGGTGGCCAAGATCGCCGTGGCGACAGGGGTGTTCGACCCTGCCGCCAACCCGTTCTGGAGCCAGCCCGTCAACCTGACGACCCTGTCGCAATCGGTTTTCCTGGACGTCACCTCCATAACCAATATCGGCATTCTGGCGGGGGCTTTGTGGATCGCGGCGGGCCAGGCGTCGACATCGGCTTCCGCAAGCCTGACGGCCAGGCAATGGACGGTCGGCATTATCGCGGGCTTCCTGCTGGGCTATAGCTCACGTCTGGCTTTCGGCTGCAATATCGGCGCCATGGTCAGCGGCATTTCAACCGGCAGCGTCCATGGCTGGATCTGGGTGCCGCTGGCATTTTGCGGCTCCGTGCTCGGGCTGCGCATACGCCGCCATTTTGGCTATTGATTTTTGGGGAAACCGATGAAAAAGCCGATGCTCGCTGCCGTGTTCTGGGCGCTGCTGATTGCCTTTTTTGCCTGGGACTGGGCGGTTTCCGCGCCCGTCAACCAGCGCCTGGAGCCTCCGCTCATTGCCGCCGGCTCGGGCCAGGCGCCTTCCGGGGGGCACTGCGCCTCCACATTTTGATGCTTGAATGCGACACTTTTCAATAATTCGCCGATTCCAGCCGTGGCTGCTTGCAAATGAGCGCGCTCAGGAAGCTAATTTTCCTGATGCTCTGTTATTCTCTTACGTGTTTTACCAATAGTAACGACCTGAGCGCCGCCGTTTGTTCCTTCACCCAAAGGCGGCCGGGTTCAGAGGGTTGGCCGCCATTGCCGTTATCACCATCATTCAACGGGAAGCGTGTTTTCCTAGACCCGAGGCGACTTTCACAGGAGCTGAGTTATGTATTGCGGTAAAGCTCCAACAGAGCGCGATTTTTCCGAATTCCTGGAAGCACCGGGCGTGCTTGGCCTGGATGCTTTCCGGTATTCCCTGGACTGGCTGCTGGAAATGAGCCGGCGTTATGGCGCTCCGGCCTTTTCGCTGCTTTGTCTGCGCCTGGACTATAGCTGGCACACGGCCCCGATGCCCGTGGCATTGCGCAACCAGGAGCGCGAGCTCGCCGACGCGCTGATCAGCCGCATCATTGAAATGGTGCGCGAGGCTGACCGCTGCACGCGAACCCGCGAAGACATGCTTTGGCTGCTGCTGCCCTATGCCAATGCCGAGGCGCTCATGAAGGTCCAGCAGCGCCTGAGCGCGCTGGCCGACGACTGCGCCAGCTCCGCATTCAGGATCGGCCTGCGCATGAAGGGCATCGTGGCGCCGCTGGACCTGCAGGTCCACGAAGACGCCGACCTCTTGATGACGCGCCTGGAAGGCCTGCAGGAGTAAATCGCTTCGTTGCGGCTTGAGCCGGCCCGGGTTTGCGTTCACCGTTTGGTGTGCGTCGCCTGGTTGGCCCTGTTTGGCGGGCTCGCGCTTATGGCGCGCTAACCCAAGGCCTTGTCCAGTGCGTAGACCACGGTGTCCAGCCGTTCGAGGCCGCGCTGCTTGAACCGTGGTTCGGCGGCGAGAATATCGCGGCGCTCCACGAGCTTTGCCTTGGACTGCGGCGCAAACAGCGCCTGCACTTCGGCATCGTCCACGGAAAAGGGCGGGCCGTCCATCAACTCCTGGGGATAGTCCAGTGTAATAAGCAGCCCGCGATAGCGGGCCGGAAGCTGCGCGTAGACATGCTGGACGTATCCCGGGCGCATATCGCGCGGCAGGGCGATCAGGGCGGCCCGGTCGTAGACGCCGTCGCATGTTGCCAGTGTGGCGGCGTCCAGCCCGAAGATGTCTCCGCACAAGATCTCGATATTGCCGGCGATATGGCGGCGCCCCATGGGCGATTCGTGCACCTCGGGCCGCAGCCGGCTTTCATCGAAGAACTGCTCGACGGCCAGGGGCGACAGCTCGACGCCCAGAACACGGTGGCCTTGCTCGGCCAGCCAGATCATGTCCAGGGATTTGCCGCAAAGGGGCACGAGGACACGGCTGTCCCTGGCCAGGGACAGCGATGACCAGTGCTTTTGCAGCAGCGGCATCACCGTGTCCTGGTGAAACCCCGTGCGCCCCTCCTGCCATCGAGCCAGCCAGAAATTCGCGTCCATCGATTTGCTCCCAAGGCAAAAAGTGCCCTCCGGAGCCATTGTAGGTGAAGCGGCCGCCTGACCACACGCCAAAGCGCCCCCGTGTTGTGGTGGAGAAGCTCCGGCCCTTGGGCCGGGGCTTCACTGCGAAGGCCGCTTCGTGCGGGGCGTTCAGTTGTTCAGGATGACCTGTGCAATGAGCCCCGTGGCAATGGCGGTAAGCAGGAAGTCATTGCCGGCCTGGACCCAGTAGTAGCCCCTGGGCGGCTCGCTAAGATGATGGACACGCCAGTCTTCGATAATGTAGGGATGCCTGCGGTATTGCGCCGGCAAACGCCCGCCTTTGTAGAAATTGTGCCGGGGGCCCGCGCCGCGTCGTCCGTACGCGGGCGCATGGGGAGGCGGGCCGCGGTGGGCTTGAGGGCCAGGGCCTGGCCGGCCGTGATCGTTGCGGTCCATCTGATGTTGCGGGGGGCCGCCGCGATCCCAGTTCTGGTCGTGGCGGCCATTGTCCTGGGCGAGCACCGCAGTGCTTGCCAGCGCCGTGCAGGCTGCCAGAATGGCTGAGCCGATAATCTTGTTCTTCATGGATCAAGCTCCTTGCTGTTTGACCGGGTTCCGTGGCCGGCAAAGCGCCGGCCGGGCCCGGTTCAACCACCGGCGCGCGGCGGGATGCCCGCGTTACGCGACAACGAACAATGCCGTGCCGGAATGAGCCAATTGAATCACCGAAACTGCTTCAAATTGATTGCATCCGGGTCATTAAGGTTACGGATCGTGTCTACCATCCACGCTCCCGGAGGCTTTATGATGGAGGCTTGTTCCATTTGATCGGCAATTTGAAGGGAAGCTCCGGATCATGGCTAAAAAGAAAACACCGCAAGAGGATCCCGACGAGGTGGCGCTGCTGGCGTGGTGCGTCGAAGTCGAAGAGCTGTTCGTGCAGGCAGGCGCGACCCGGGACGAGGCGCAAGAGCATATCGAAGAGCAGGCCGAATGGTTTACGGATATGTTCTACGAGGGCCTGACGCCCGAAGAAGCCGCCAGGGCGGCCCTGAATTAGGGCGCTAAGCGCCGCATTCACATCAGCGGTTCTTGGCCGGGTTCGTTCGGGGCAGCCATTTCCAGAAAACCGCGGCTGCGACGAATCCCAGGCCGCCTATGGCCGCGATGCCGGCACCCAGGGACAGGATCGCCGCGATCGCCGACATCAACAGGGGGCCGCCGCTGGCTCCAAGGTCGGCGATGAAGCGCCAAATGCCCAGGAACTGGGTGCGGCCCACCGACGGCGACGAGTCGGCGCCTATGGTCATGATGATGCCCGATCCCACTCCGTTGCCGAAACCCAGCACCATGGTGACGGCGGTGAACCACCATAGCCCGTGGGTGAGTGGCATGAGGGCGAAGCACAGGCCCATGATGAGCATGCAGGGCATGGCGACCCAGTGCCGGCCGCGGCGGTCCATGATGTGGCCGGCCGGGTAGAACAGCAGCATGTCGATGGCGCCCATGCAGCCGTAGACGACGGCCGTCGTGGTGGCGTCCAGCCCGATGTGGGCGGCCCAAAGCGGAATGACGGTCTGGCGGCAGCCCCGCAGGGCGGACACCAGCAGGCAGCCCGCGCCCAGCGTCAGAAAGGTTTTGCGATGCGCTTTGGCGATCTGGCCGATCCGGGGTTTGGTATAGGGCGCGGCGGACGGTGCGCCCGGTTTTGCGGCGGCGCCGGCCGTGCGGGACTCCAGATCCGGTAGTGTGCTGGCCAGCGCGCCGGCGGCGGCCATGGCCACGATGGCCGTCCAGTACGCGCCGGGTATGCCCATGCTGTGCATGACGCCGGCAGCCAGGAAGGGCCCGATGAACAGGCCGATGCGCATGACGCCGCCCAGTGTGGAAAGCGCCCTGGCGCGCATGGCGATGGGCACGGCCTCGGTCAGATAGGTTTGCCTGGCCAGTGTGTAGACGGACTGCGCCATGCCGATCATGAATACGCCGGCGCCCAGCATCCATTCGGACTGGGCGAACAGGCACAGCAGCAGGGCGAAGATGCTTAGAACGGCGGCGCCGATCATGGCGCGCTGCTCGCCGTGGCGGGCCGTAAGCAGGGAGGCCGGGATATTGCTGACCAGGGAGCCTACGCCGATAAGCGCCAGGATGACCGCCGACGCGGCAACCGATGCGCCAAGCTGCCGGGCGCTGAGCGCGATGACGGGGTAGATGGCCCCTTCGCTGATGCCGAACAGCAGCGAAGGCCCGAAAGCCGCGACGGCGATTTTTTTTAAACTGAACGAATTCTGGCTGGCTGGCACGTATTGCGGCTTTTCAAGGAATTTCGTATTTTGGCATTTACGTTCGTGCTTGTCGATTGCGGCGCCTGCCGCGGCCCCAGGCGCCGGCTCCGCCGAATGGTTGTACACTCGACCGTTGTTTGTGCGTTAATAAAGGATGATCAGCCATGCCTTCGTTTGATGTGGTTTCCGAAGTCGATAAACATGAACTGACCAATGCCGTCGACCAGGCCAACCGCGAACTGGCCACCCGTTTCGATTTCAAGGGTACGGACGCCAAGTTCGAGCTTGTCGATTTCGTCGTGACGTCGTCGGCGCCCAGCGCCTTCCAGCTCAAGCAGATGCTGGACATCCTGAGGGGCCGTCTGTCGGCGCGCGGCATCGACGTGCGTTGCCTGGACGTGGCCGAGCCCAACGAAAACCTGGGCGGCGCCAAACAGAAGGTGACGGTCAGGCAGGGCATCGAGCAGGCTGTTTCGAAAAAACTCATTGCCGCGCTGAAGGCCGCCAAGCTCAAGGTCGAGTCGCAGATCAACGGCGAAAAACTGCGCGTAACCGGCAAGAAACGCGACGACTTGCAGGCAGCCATCGCCTTGCTGCGCAAGACCGACGTCGACCTGCCCCTGCAGTTCGATAATTTCCGCGACTGAGTCCCTTGCCGCTTTCTCCCCCGGACGCGTCAGCGCCCGGCTTGCGCGGGGCTGCGGGCCTGCGTCATGGCGGCGGCCAGCGCGTCGGGCGCGCGGGCGTAGCGCTGGAACTCCATGGTGTAGGTGGCCCGGCCCTGGGTCAGCGAACGCAGCGCGGTCGAGTAGCCGAACATCTCGACCAGCGGGACTTCGGCGCGTATGGCCTTGCCCATGTCCGCCGGCAGGTCGTCCATGCCTTGTATGCTGCCGCGCCTGGACGATAAATCGCCCATGACGTCGCCCATTTTCTCTTCGGGCGTTTCGACTTCGACGGCCATGATGGGTTCGAGCAGAATCGGCTCGGACTTGCGGCAGCCTTCCTTGAAGGCGATGGCTGCCGCCATGCGATAGGCGTGCTCGTTGGAGTCCACGTCGTGCGACGAGCCGAAAATCAGGGTGACTTTCACGTCCACGACGGGGTAGCCCGCCAGCACGCCGCCGCCCAGGCTTTCGATGACGCCTTTTTCGACGGCGGGGATGAATTCGCGCGGGATGACGCCGCCCTTGATGGCATCCACGAACTCGAAGCCCTTGCCGGCCGGCTGGGGTTCGATTTTAAGCACCACGTGGCCGTATTGGCCGTGCCCGCCGGTTTGCTTGATGAATTTGCCTTCCGAGGATTCGCAGGTCTTGAGTATGGTTTCGCGGAACGCCACCTGGGGCTTGCCGACCGTGGCGTCGACGCCGAATTCGCGCCGCATGCGTTCCATCAGCACTTCCAGATGCAGCTCGCCCATGCCCGAGATAATGGTCTGGCCCGAATCCGGGTCGGTCTCGACGCGAAAGGAGGGATCTTCCTCGGCCAGCCGGTGCAGCGCCACCGACATTTTTTCCTGGTCGGCCTTGGTTTTGGGTTCGACCGCCTGCGAGATGACGGGTTCGGGGAAAACCATGCGCTCCAGGGTGATGGGATGGTCGGGGGCGGACAGTGTGTCGCCGGTGGTGACCTCTTTGAGGCCCACGGCGGCCGCGATGTCGCCGGCATCCACTTCCTGAAGCTCCAGGCGGTGGTTGGCATGCATCTGCAGCAGCCGCCCGATGCGTTCCTTTTTGTTCTTGGTGGCGTTGAGCACCGCGTGGCCGGAAGTCATGACGCCCGAGTACACGCGAAAGAAGGTAAGGTGGCCGACAAAGGGGTCGGTCATGATCTTGAAGGCCAGGGCGCTGAAATGCTCGTCGTCGCTGGCGCGGCGGGTTGCCGGACGGTCGTGCGCATCCACGCCGGCCACGGGCGGGACGTCGGCGGGCGAGGGCAGGTAGTCGATGATGGCGTCGAGCAGCGCCTGCACTCCGCGGTTCTTGAAGGCGCTGCCGCACAAGGCCGGGACGATCTCGCCGGCCAGCGTGCGCTGGCGCAGCCCCTGTTTGATCTGGTTTTCGTTCAGCTCGGCGCCCTCCAGGTACTGTTGCAGCAGTTCGTCGTTGGCCTGGGCGGCTTCTTCGAGCATGCGCGCCCGCCATGTGTTGGCGTCCTCGAGCAGCGCGGGGGGAATGTCGATGTAATCGAAATGTACGCCCTGGGTGGCGTCGTCCCACCGGATGGCTTTCATCTTGATCAGGTCAATGACGCCGTGGAAGTCGTCTTCGGCGCCCATGGGAAGCTGCACCGGCACGGCGTTGCCCTTGAGGCGCTGGCGGATCTGCTCGACCACGCGCAGGAAATCGGCGCCGACCCTGTCCATTTTGTTGACGAAGGCCAGGCGCGGCACATGGTATTTATTGGCCTGGCGCCAGACGGTTTCCGACTGCGGCTGCACGCCGCCCACGGCGTCGTAGACCATGCAGGCGCCGTCCAGCACCCGCATTGAGCGTTCGACCTCGATGGTGAAGTCGACGTGGCCCGGCGTGTCGATGATGTTGATGCGGTGTTCGTCGTAGTTGCCCGCCATGCCTTTCCAGAAGCAGGTCGTGGCGGCCGAGGTAATGGTGATGCCGCGTTCTTGCTCCTGGTCCATCCAGTCCATGGTGGCCATGCCCTCGTGGACTTCGCCCAGCTTGTGGTTGACGCCCGAGTAGAACAGGATGCGTTCGGTGGTTGTGGTTTTGCCGGCATCGATGTGCGCGCTGATGCCGATATTGCGATAGCGTTCGATAGGTGTTTTGCGGGCCACGGCAACCTCTCTGAAGGCGCGGAACAGGGTTGCCATAAGTCTACACCCGAGGCGGCCGGCGCACTACGGCGTGTGCCGGGGGACGGCGCTTAAGGCCGCAGGCGGTATCCGGTCTTGAACATCCAGGCCACGATGCCCAGGCAAGCCAGCAGGAAGGCCAGCGTCATGGCCAGGCTGACCGCGACATTGACGTCGGCGATGCTGTAGAAGCTCCAGCGGAACCCGCTGATGAGGTAGACCACCGGATTGAGCAGGGTGACTTTTTGCCAGAAGGGCGGCAGCATGTCGATGGAGTAGAAGCTGCCGCCCAGGAAGGTCAGCGGCGTGACGATGAGCAACGGCACCAGCTGCAGTTTTTCGAAGCTGTCGGCCCAGATGCCGATGATGAAGCCGAATAGGCTGAACGTAATGGCCGTAAGCACCAGGAACAGCACCATCCAGAGAGGATGGTCGATGCGCATCGGGACGAAGAAGGTGGCTGTGCCCAGAATGACGAGGGCCAGGATCAGCGATTTGGTGGCGGCGGCGCCCACGTAGCTGGCCAGGATTTCCACGTACGAGACCGGTGCTGAAAGCACCTCGTAGATGGTTCCCGCAAAGCGCGGAAAATAGATGCCGAACGAGGCGGTGGAGATGCTGTGGGTCAGCAGGGACAGCATGATCAGGCCGGGCACGATGAAGGCGCCGTAGCCGACCCCGCTTACCTCGGTGATGCGGTGGCCGATGGCGGCGCCGAACACGACAAAATACAGCGAGGTGGAAATGACCGGGGCGATGAGGCTTTGCATCAGCGTGCGCCAGGCTCGGGCCATTTCGAACAGGTAGATGGCGCGTATGGCTTGCAGGTTCATGGTTTCTCCCGGAGCAGGCCGACGAAAATATCTTCCAGCGAGCTTTGGCGGGTGCTCAGGTCCTGGAAGCGGATGCCGCCCTTGTGCAGTTCGGCCAGCATGGCGGCGATGTCGGTCTGCTGCTGGATGTCGTAGGTGTAGGTGAGCGCTTTGCGGTCTTCGGACAGCTCCAGGCCATAGCCCGCCAGTTGCCCGGGGATCTGCGCCAGGGGCTCCGGCAATTGCAGGGTCAGCTGCTTTTTGCCCAGTTTGCGCATGAGCGCCTTTTTTTCTTCGACCAGGATTATCTGGCCGTGATTGATGATGCCGATGCGGTCGGCCATTTCCTCGGCTTCTTCGATGTAGTGCGTGGTGAGGATGACGGTGACGCCGTCGGCGCGCAGCGAGCGCACCAGCTCCCACATGTCTTTGCGCAGTTCCACGTCGACGCCCGCCGTGGGCTCGTCCAGGAACAGGATGTCCGGCTCGTGCGACAGGGCCTTGGCAATGAGGACACGGCGCTTCATGCCGCCCGACAAGGTGATGAGCTTGTTGTCCTTTTTGTTCCAGAGCGACAGCGCCTTGAGCGTTTTTTCGATATGGGAGGGATCGGCGCGCTTGCCGAACAGGCCGCGGCTGAAGCTGACGGTGTTCCACACGGTTTCGAAGGCGTCGGTGGTGAGCTCCTGGGGAACCAGGCCGATGCAGGCGCGGGCCTGGCGATAGTTGGTAACGATGTTATACCCGTTGGCGACGACTGTGCCCCCGCTGGCGTTGACCAATCCGCAGATGATGCTGATGAGCGTGGTCTTGCCCGCGCCGTTGGGACCAAGCAGAGCGAAGATTTCGCCGCGTTCGATGTCCAGGTTGATGTTCTTGAGGGCCTCGAACCCCGAGGCGTAGGTCTTGGAAAGATTGGATACGGAAATGACAGATGGCATGTGCGGCGTCCGTTACTATATCTTTGTCTTTGGCGCCCGGCGCCTGGCTTTGACCGAAATAGTGGCAGTTTACAGAGGACGTGGCAAGTATGGGGATGAACAAGGGTGTTTTGCTGGTGCCCGCCGAAATGGCGGCCGCCGACCGGGCCGCCATGTCCCAGGGGATTACCGGGGTTGCACTGATGGAGGCGGCGGGGCTGGCGGTTGCCGATGCCGTGCGCGAGCGCTGGAGGGCGCGGCGGGTCGTGGTGCTGTGCGGGCCGGG
>NZ_DATMGA010000052.1:0-10029 GCF_035555955.1 Eoetvoesiella sp.
CGCGACCACGCCGTCGGCGCCGCGCTCGGCGCGCACGCCCATGCGGCCGAGCAGGCGCAGCATGGTGGCGGTGTCGTTCAGGTGCGGAACGTTGGACAGCGACAGCGCATCGGCCGTCAGCAGGCTGGCGCACAGGATGGGCAGGGCCGAGTTCTTCGCGCCGGAGATGGAGATCTCGCCGTGCAGCGGCGAGCCTCCGGTGATGCGTAATTTATCCATCACTGCCCTGCCTGGCGGTATTCGTCGGGAGTCAGGGTGCGCATCGAGAGGGCGTGGATCTCGGCCTTCATGCGGTCGCCCAGGGCGGCGTACACCAGTTGGTGGCGCTGGATGAGGCGCTTGCCCTCGAAGGCGGCGCTGACGATGACGGCGTCGAAATGGGAGCCGTCGCCTTGCACGTCGAGATGTTCACAGGGCAGGCCGTCAGCGATGTATTGGCGGACTTGCGCGGGAGTGGGAAGCATGGACGTCAATTCCTGAGTTTGTAGCCGCTGGCCAGGAGCCGCAGGGCGTAAAGCGATAGCGCGAGGAACACCCCCGTCACCACTGCCAGGCTGCGCCAGGGGGAGACGTCCGACACCGAGAAGAATCCGTAGCGGAAACCGTCGATGGTGTAGAAGATGGGGTTCCAGTGGGACACGCTCTGCCAGAAGGCGGGAAGCGTGTGGATGGAATAGAACACACCGGACAGGAACGTCGCCGGCATGATCAGGAAGTTCTGGAAGGCGGCGAGCTGGTCGAATTTTTCGGACCACAGCCCCGCGATCATGCCCAGGGTGCCCATGATGCCGCAGGACATGACGGCGAACGCCAGCACCCACAGCACGTTGTGCGGCGGCAGCGGAATGAAGAACAGCGCCACGATCCATACGCACAGGCCCACGGCCAGGCCGCGGGCGATGGCGGCAAGCAGGTAGGCCCAGAATATCTGCTTGTGGGACAGGGGCGGCAGCAGCACGAAGACCAGGTTGCCCGTGATGCGGCTTTGGATCAGCGACGACGACGGGTTGGCAAAGGCGTTCTGCAGCATGCTCATCATCATGAGCCCCGGGATCAGGAATGCCGTGTAGGGAATGGTGCCGTATACGTGGACCCGGCCTTCGAGCACATGGGCGAACACCAGCAAATACAGCAGGGCGGTCAGGACGGGCGCGGCAATGGTTTGAAAGCCGACCTTCCAGAAACGCAGGAGTTCTTTGCGCAGCAGGGTGGGGAAGCCCGACCCCATGTCGTCGCGCGGTTGCAGGGTGGGGGCGTTCATGCGGCTTCTTCCATGATTTCGTCGTTGTTCATGATGCGCACGAAGGCGTCCTCGAGGTCGACGCCGCCGACGCGCGCCAGCAGGGCCTGGGTGGTGTCCAGCGCCACGATGCGCCCCTGCTTGAGCATGGCGATGCGGCCGCACAGCGCCTCGGCTTCCTCCAGGTAGTGCGTGGTCAGCAAAATGGTGTGCCCTTCGCGGTTCAGACGCGAGATGAATTCCCAGAGCGTGCGGCGCAGGTCCACGTCGACGCCCGCCGTGGGTTCGTCCAGGATGATGACGGGAGGGCGGTGCACCAGCGCCTGGGCGACCAGCACTCGGCGCTTCATGCCGCCCGACAGCGCGCGCATATTGGATTCGGCCTTGTCGGCCAGGCCCAGGTTGGCCAGCACTTCGTCGATCCAGTCGTCGTTGCTGCGCAGGCCGAAGTAGCCCGACTGCAGGCGCAAGGTCTCGCGCACGGTGAAGAAGGGGTCGTAGACCAGCTCTTGGGGCACCACGCCCAGCGAGCGGCGGGCCATCTTGTAGTCGGTCACGACATCGTGGCCACAGACGGCCGCCGTGCCGGAGCTGGCGCGCCCCAGGCCGGCCAGGATGGAGATGAGCGTGGTCTTGCCGGCGCCGTTGGGGCCCAGCAGGCCGAAGAATTCACCGTGTTCGACGTTCAGGCTGACGTCGTTCAGGGCCTGGAAGCCCTTGCCGGCGCCTCCGCCCCCGCCGAACAGCGTCTTCCACAGCGGCTGCCTGGATTGATAGATTTTGGATACGTGATTTAGATTGAGCGCGGACATAATAAGCAAAAAGCCTGGCAGGTGTGCTGTTTGGTTAGTTCGTGCATGCGAATCAACCAAACAGCGCACTAATCATTGAGCCAAGCTTATTATTATAGGTGCGAACGCCTTGCCGGGTGTGTGGGGCAGCGTGGAGCGGGCGCGGAAGCGGGCTGCCGCTGGCCGGGAGGCCCGCCAGACCGGCTGGCGGATGCCCCCGGAGGCCGGGGCGGCGCGGGGGCGCCTATTTGTTGTTGCGTGCGTTCAGCGCCTTGATAAGCCCGTCGATGCCGTTCTGGCTGATCTGCTCGGCGAACTGGTTGCGGTAGTTCTGGATGAGCCAGATGCCTTCGACGTTGAGGTCGTAGATTTTCCAGCCGTCGCTGGTTTTTTCCAGGCGGTAGTCCACGCCCACGGGCGGCCCGTTGCGCTGCGACAGCGTGGAGCGCACGACGACGTCGTCGGCATTGGCATCGCCGCGGAACGGAGCAATGGTCAGCGCCGAGACATTGTCGACCCGGGAAAGCGCGCCGCTGTATGTGCGGATGAGCGTTCCCTTGAAGGCTTCGGTCAGGTCTTTCTGTTGCTGCGGCGTTGCCTGGCGCCAGTAGCGGCCGGCGGCCAGGCGGGTGGTTTTTTCCAGGTCGACGTAGGGCAGGACGTACTGGTTGACCAGTTGGTTGATCTTGGAAAGGTCGCCGTTCTTGGCGGCGGGCTCGGCCTTGATGGCGGCCAGGGCGTTGTTGCCCACGGCGCTGACGAAGTCATTGGGCGCGCCCTTGGCGTTGACGGGCTCGTCGGCCAGGGCTGTGCCGGCAATGCCGAGTCCCAGCAGGCCGGCGGCGAAAAGACGGAGGAACTTGGCGGTGCAGAATGAAAAAAGGGTATGACGCATAAGAATACTTCCTGATTATTTGGCCGGCTTGGCGGGCGCCGTGGGCGCGTCGCCGTTGTCGGAATAGTCGGGCAGGTCGTCGCTGGAGTAGTCCGGCAGGGATTGCCGGGAGGTAGCGTGCGAGCCTTCCACCAAAGCCTGGCGGCGCTGCAGGTAGGCGTCGCGGATGAAGCTGTATTTGTCCAGGGCGATGTCGTTGACGAGCTTGTCGGCGCTGAGCAGGCTGGCGCGCATGTCGATCAGGCTGAGCACGATGATGGAATTGCGCAGGGGCACGTTGTCGATGGCGAAGATCGGCGTATACATCGAGGCGTCGGCCGCCAGGCCGGCCAGCGAGGCGGTGCCGTCGCGCAGGGTGGTCGAGCCCCAGAAGGGGAAGACGATGTACGGCCCCGGGCCGAAGCCCCATACGCCCAGCGTGACGCCGAAGTCGTTGACGATGCGTTTGGAGCCGTTCATGGAGGCGACGTCGATACAGCCGCCCAGCCCCATGGTGGAGTTGAACAGGACCCGGCCCATGCTGTTGATGCCGTCGTGCGCGCGGCCCTGCAGGAAGCTGTTGATGGACGACCAGGCGTCGGCCAGGTTGTTGAACATATTGTGGATGCAGGTGCGAACCGGCTTGGGCGTAACGGTTTCGTAGCCCTGGGCGATGGGTTTGAACACCACCTGGTCCACCTTGTCGTTGAAGGCGTACATGCCGCGGTTGTAGCTTTCCAGCGGATCTGTGGGATTGGGGTTGGGCACGCTGGCGCACCCGGCGGCCAAGGCAGCCGCGGCCAGGGCCGGAATGCAGCGCGCCATCCGTTTGCGTTTCGAGCTTGAGGTGTCCAGGTTCATATTATTGTGAATGTTCATGTAGTGATGAATAATACCAGCCGCTTGCCGCGGCCCGCCGGGCCTGCCCGGAAACCCGGGCGGCGACCCAGGGGGCGGCTCAGGGCTTGGCGGGTGTCGCGGCGGCGGGGGCGTCCTTGGCCGTGCCTTCCTTGCTGGCCGAGCTGTACAGGAACTTGCTGATCAGCTCTTCCAGCACGACGGCGCTTTGAGTGTATTTAATGGTGCTGTTCTGAGCCAGCATTTTATCGTCGCCGCCCGGCGTGATGCCAACGTATTGCTCGCCGAGCAGTCCCGAGGTAAGTATGGAAGCGGAAGAATCGTCGGGGAACTGGTATTGCGACTCCATGTCCAGGGTGGCCACGGCCTGGTAGCGCTCGTTGTCGAACGAGATGCTCGATACGCGCCCGACGACGACGCCGCTGCTTTTGACCGGCGCGCGCACCTTCAGGCCGCCCAGGTTGTCGAAGCGGGCCTGCACCTGATAGGTGGGGGCAAGAGAAAACGAGCTCAGGTTGCCTGCCCGCAGGGCCAGAAACACCAGGGCCACAATACCCAGCAGGACAAACAGGCCGACCCAGAAATCGGTTTTTTCACGCGTCATGGTTATTCCGTCTTAATCGTTAATTGCTGAACATCAGGGCGGTCAGCAGGAAGTCCAGGCCCAGCACCGCTAGCGAGCCGCTTACCACAGTGCGCGTGGTGGCGCGCGATACCCCCTCGGGAGTGGGCTTGGCGTTCCAGCCTTCATACAGGGCGATGAGCGTGACGGCAATGCCGAAGATCACGCTTTTCAGCACGCCGTTGAGCACATCGTTGAAGACATCGACGCCGGATTGCATTTGCGACCAGAAGGCGCCGGAGTCGATGCCGATAAGCAGCACGCCCACGACCCAGCCCCCGATGATCCCCACCATGGAAAATACCGCGGCCAGCACCGGCATGGCAATGACGCCCCCCCAGAAGCGCGGCGTCAGCACGCGGCGGATGGGATCCACGGCCATGACTTCCATGGCGGCGAGCTGCTCGCCGGCCTTCATGAGTCCGATTTCGGCGGTCAGCGAGGTGCCGGCCCGCCCGGCGAACAGCAGGGCGGTGACGACGGGGCCCAGCTCGCGGGTGAGCGACAGAGCCACCAGCAGGCCCAGCGCCTCTTCGGAGCCGTAGCGGTTTAGCGTGTAGTAACCCTGCAGGCCCAGCACGAAGCCCACGAACAGGCCCGACACGGCGATGATGAGCAACGAGTAGTTGCCAATGAAATGGATTTGTTGCGAAACCAGGCCCGGGCGCTTGAGCGCGATGCCGCTGCGCGCGAGGATGGTGGCGAAAAGGCGGGTGAAGGCGCCCAGGCCGTAGATGGAGCCGCGCACCAGGCCTCCCAGCCGGCCGATGCCGCGAACGAGCGTGTTCATGAGCGTCCTCCGTGCTGCTGCAGCCATTGGGCGAATGCCGGCGTTTCCGGGTAGTTGAAGGCGATGGGGCCGTCTGGCTCGCCGTTCAGGAATTGCCGCACGTAGGGGTCGGCCGACTGGGTGAGGTCGTCGGGCCGGCCGCTGGCCAGCAGTTTGCCCTGGCCCACCATGTACACCGTGTCGGCGATGGCGAACGATTCGGCGACATCGTGGGTGATGAGGACGGAGGCGCAATGCAGGCGGTCGGTCAGGTTGCGGATGAGCTGCGCGGTAATGCCCAGCGATATAGGGTCCAGCCCGGCGAAGGGCTCGTCGTACAGGATGAGTTCGGGCTCCAGCACGATGGCGCGGGCCAGCGCCACGCGGCGGGCCATGCCGCCCGAGATCTCCGAGATTTTCAGGTGCGCCGCGGCGCGCAGCCCCACGGCGTCGAGTTTGTCGAGCACGCGCTCGACGATCTGGCTTTCGGACACCTGGGTGTGTTCGCGCAAGGGAAAGGCCACGTTTTCGAAGACGTTCAGGTCTGTGAACAGGGCGCCCTGCTGGAACAGAACCCCCATGCGCTGGCGCAGCGCCTGCAGCTGGCCGGCGCTGGCGGCGGCGATATTCTGGCCGAACGCGGTAATCGTGCCGCGCAGAGGCAGGATCTGCCCCGTGGCGGCCCGCAGCAGCGTGGTCTTGCCCGAACCCGAGCCGCCCATCAGCGCGACGACCTGGCCGCGGCGTACCTCGATGTCGATGTCCGCAAGCACGGTAAAGCCGCCATAGCCCAGGGCGACGTCCTTGAACAGCAATAACGGGTTTGAAGCAGATGTTGCGTCAGAGGTCATGCGGGGAAAGACACTTAGTGGTTAGCCCTGCATTGTATCGCGATTAATTGCCTGGGCAAGTAATAGGCGGTCATTCTGGCGGTCATTCGGATTGGCTGCCGGGATCCAGCCGATTCAGGGCGCCGGCAAGCATTACCCGGTTGTCGACCCCCAGTTTGCGGTAGACCTGGCCCAGGTGGGTGCGCACTGTGGTGAAGCCGATATCCAGGTTCCTGGCGATGGTTTTGTCGGGCAGCCCTTTGGCCGCCATCAGGGCCACTTGCCGCTCCCGGCGGCTCAGGCGCGCCAGGGCCAGTTCCTGGCTGCTGTGGCAGGCCGGGGCCGCGTGACTGGCGCCGTCTTGCGCCGCCGGGGCGCTGCGGGCGCGGTGCAGCGCAATGCCCAGCGCGGGGCGGATGAGCTCCAGCATGCTGGCTTCCTGGGCATCGAAGGCGGGGCGGTGCCTGTTGCGCCAGATGCGGACATCGCCCACGTTGCTTTGCGCTTGCCACATGTACAGGTTCAGCCCCCAATACAGCCCGTCGCGCTGCAGAAAATCGTTGAAGAACTCGGTCTTGGCCAGCTCTGCCTGGGGAACGACCTGATTGACCAGAGTGGTGGTGTGCTTGCGCGCCATGAGAGGGGTCAGGCCATCCACGTGCCGATAGTACGCGTCGTACGAGGCCAGTGTGTCGTCGGACATGTTCAGGGACACGCAGCGCCCAAACCGTTTGTGTTCCGGCTCCCAGACATAGGAGGCGTAGTAGTCGGCGTCCAGCAGCTTCAGCAGCGGGTCGCCTATGCGGTTGCGCAGGTCTTTTTCGGTTTGTGTTTCCGCCAATGTCGCAAGCAGTTGCGACAGGACTTGCTGTTTTTGGTATGACAAATACATTTGCCCGGCCTCCTCATTCTTAAGGATAGTGGCACTTGGATAATCTGTACATAATTAACTTCATCCCAATTCCAGGGGGAATCCCTGAATGCCCGGGTTCGCAGTCGCCTGCGGCGCGGCGGCTTCAGAGCTTCCTTATATAACCAAACGGGAGGAGACGACAATGGAGCTGTTTCGCCTGACGGTGGCGCAGGCGCGCGCAGGCCTGCTTGCGCGCCGTTTTTCGTGCGAGGAATATGCCGCGGCGCTGCTGGCGCGCGCCCGGGCCTTTCCCGAAGTCAATGCCTGGGCGGCGCAAGACCCCGAGCGGCTGCTGGCCCAGGCCAGGGCCGTGGATGCGTCGGGCCGGGTGGCCGATGGCGGCCAGCGGCTGGCGGGGGTGCCCCTGGCCATCAAGGACAATATCGACGTCGCGGGCCTGCCGTGCGCGGCGGGCACGGGAGCGCTGGGCAGGCGCCGCCCGGCCGGAAATGCCGGCGTCGTGCGCGACCTGCTCGATGCGGGGGCGCTGGTGGCGGGCAAGACGGGCATGCACGAACTGGCAATGGGTATTACCAGCAACAATGCCGTGACCGGGGCGGTGCGCAACCCCTACGATCTGACGCGCATTCCGGGCGGCAGCAGCGGCGGATCCGCGGCGGCGGTGGCGGCCGGCTTTGCGCCCGCCGCGCTGGGCACGGATACCGGCGGGTCGGTGCGCCTGCCGGCGGCGCTGTGCGGCCTGGCGGGCTTGCGTCCCAGTATAGGCCGGTATGCCGCCGATGGACTGGTGCCTTTGTCCCGCACGCGGGATGCGGTCGGGCCGATGGCGCGTACCGTGGCCGATACTGCCTTGCTCGATGCGATTCTGTCCGGTGACGAGACCTTGTCGCAGGTCGAGCTGTCCGGCCTGCGTCTGGGCGTTCCGCGCGCTTCCATGCTTTCCGATCTTGAAGCCGGGACAGCGCAAGTCATGGAATCGGTGCTGCGGACGCTGGCGTCGCAGGGCGTCGTCTTGGTCGAGGCCGATGTGCCGCGCTATCGCGAGCTGGACGAATCCATTGGTTTTCCGCTGGTGCTTTACGAGCTTGAACAGGATTTGCCGGCCTTCCTGGCGGCGGAAGGGCAGCCGCTTTCCCTGGCGGACGTGCATGCGGGCATAGGCAGCCCCGATGTCGCGGCCATCGTGGCCGCGCAACTGGGCGATCGGGCGGTGGGCGGCGAGGCTTATCGCCAGGCGCGGCGCCAGCGCTCGCATATGCAGGCAATCTGCGCCGACTATTTCCGCAGCCACCGGCTCGACGGCATGATTTTCCCCACGACCCCCCTGCCGGCGTCGCGCATCGGTGAGGACGCCACCACAGAGCTCAATGGGAAGCAGGTTCCCTTGTTTCCCACCTTCGTGCGCAATACCGATCCGGGCAGCGTGGCGGGCCTGCCGGGCATTAGTCTGCCCGCGGGGCTTAGCCGGGGCCTGCCCGTGGGAGTGGAAATCGACGGCCCGCCGCACAGCGACCGCTGGCTGCTTTCCGTGGCCATGGCTATCGAGGCCTTGCTCCCGGCCATGCCCGAACCCGAATTCCGCGGCCGGGAAGCCGTGGCGGCCGGTGCAATGCAATAGCAGCGGGCCCGGGTATCCGAAAACCCAAAAAGCCCGCCGCGCATGGCGCCGGCGGGCATGACCAAGCAGCAGATATACACGTACTTAAGGAGAGAGGCATGAAGCGACGCCAGTTTCTACATTACGGCCTGGGTGCATTGGCTGGTTCCATGGCCGCGGGACGGTTTGCCTACGCCGCCGATAAACTGAAGGTGGGCGTGCTGATTCCACTCAGCGGCCCCGCGGCCCTGTTCGGCCCGTCCAGCCGGAATTGCATCGACATGGGCATTGCGGACATCAATGCCCGCGGCGGCATCCTGGGCCGCCAGCTCGAGGCCCTGGTGGCCGACGCCGGCGTGCCTCCGGCGCAAGCCAGCCAGGCGGCCCTGCGCTTATGGCGCGGCCGCCATGCCGAGGTCCTGATCGGCCAGCACGATTCGGCGGTGCGCGAGGCCGTGGCGGGGGTGATAAACGGGCAGATTCCCTATATCTACACCCCCGTCACCGAGGGCGGCGGCTGCTCCAAGGCGGTGTATGTCATTGGCGAGACGCCGCAGCAGCAGTTGATGCCGGTCGTGCCCTGGCTGGCCGAGCACAAGAAAAGCAAGCGCTGGTATTTGATCGGCAACGATTACATTTGGCCGCGCAAGAGCAACGAAGCGGGCAAGCAGGCCATTGCGGCCAGCGGCGGCACCGTGGTGGGTGAAGAGTACGTGCCGTTCACGGTCGACAACTTCGACGCCAGCCTCGCCCGCATCCGCGACAGCGGGGCCGACTCGGTGCTGGTGACGCTGGTTGGCGGCGCCTCGGTGGGCTTCAACCGCGCCTTCGCCAGCTTTGGCCTGCCGGACAAGGTGCTGCGCCTGTGCACCCTGCTCGAGGAGAACACGCTGTTGGGCATAGGCGCCCAGAATGCGCAAAACCTGTATTCGTCGTCCGGCTATTTCGCGGCGCTGACCAGCCCCGACGCCCAGGCGTTCGCCAAACGCTACGCCAGCCAGTTCGATGCCGCCAAGGCTCCGCTGAACGGGCTGGCCGAGTCGTGCTACGAGGGCTTGCTGCTGCTGGAAGCCATGGCGGCCAAGGCCGGCAGCCTCAAGCCCGAGGCCATGGACAAGGCCGCGGCGGCGGGCGTGAGCTACGACGGCCCCAGGGGCAAGACGGTGCTGCAGTCGCGCTATACCACCAAGAACATCTACCTGGCCCAGGCCGACGGTTCGACGTTCCGCATCGTCCAGGAGTTTGCCAATGTGCCGCCGGGCCAGAGCTGCGCCAAGTAGGCCGGCAGTCCTGCAAGTTACGTGGAGCATTGCCTATGGATGCGGCGTTGACGGTAACCCTGCTTAATTTTGCGTACCAGGGGCTGGTGCTGGCCCTGGTCGTGCTGGGGCTGGGCATAGTGTTCGGCATGCTGGGCGTCATGAACATGGCGCACGGCGAGTTCCTGATGATAGGCGCGTATTGCGCCGTCGCGGCGCAGAATGCGGGGCTGTCCGTATTATGGGGGGCTGCCCTGGCCGTGCCGGTGTGCGGGGTCCTGGGGTGCCTGACCCATTATGTCCTGATCCGGCGGC
>NZ_DATMGA010000053.1:0-33789 GCF_035555955.1 Eoetvoesiella sp.
ACAGAACTCGGACGAACGGCCAGCCCCCGGCTGGCCGTAAACGCCGTCCTCAAACAGCTGTTCGCTTGCACCCCGAAAACGGCCGCCGCCATGGCTTGCTCCAACTTCGCTTACCGGCACAGGCACGCCACGGCCTCATGATTGCGATTAGTGGCGAAACACCCTTGCAGGTGTGGGAGGGCGGGAAAAGTTTTGGCCGATTTTGAGCAAGCTGGCTGGGCGAGTCAAATCGGGAGGCAAGCGAGCAGTTGTTCGAGCGCAGCGTTTACGGGCAGCCGGGGGCTGCCCGTTCGCGTGAGTTCTGCGAGCGCCCGATTTGGCTTGACCGGGCGGGAAGCTCCGGCGCAGCCGGAGCCGCAGCGATTGAGGCCAAAACTTTTCCCGCCCTCCCGCACCGGGTTAGGAACTCAAAGTTCCTCCCCGTACCCCCCGCCGCCCGGCGTTTCGATTTCGAACATATCGCCTGCCTGCAGCTCCGCCTTGTCGGCATGCTGCAGCGGCTCGATGCGTCCGTCGTTGCGGATGACGCGGGACAGGCCTACCGCACCCGGTTTGCCGCCCGCGGCACCGAAGGCGGGGTGGATCCAGCCGTTGGACAGCAGCGATACCGTCATCGGCTCCAGGAAGCGCAAGGTGCGCACGCCGCCGTTGCCGCCGTGCCAGCGGCCCGCGCCGCCCGAACTCTCGCGGATGATGTAGCGTTCCAGGCGAACCGGGAAGCGCAGTTCCAGCACCTCGGGATCCGTCATGCGCGAATTGGTCATCTGCGTCTGCACCACCGAAGTGCCGTTGAAGCCGCCCACCAGTCGGCCCTCGGCATCGAAGCGGCCGCCCGCCCCCGAGCCGCCCGAGACGGTTTCGTAGTACTGGTAGCGGGCGTTGCCGAACGTCACGTTGTTCATGGTGGGCTGGCTGCCCGCCATGACGCCCAGGGCGCCGTACAGTGCATTCGTCACGCAGCTGGACGTCTCGACATTGCCGGCCACCACCGCCGCCGGATAGCCCGGATTGAGCATCGAATCCTCCGGCACGATGAGCCGTAGCGGCTTCAGCCCGCCTGCATTGATGGGGATGTCGTCGTCCACCATGCTGCGGAACACATACAGCACCGCTGCCGTGGTGACGGCCTTGGGCGCGTTGAAATTATTGGGCAGTTGCGGCGACGTGCCCGTGAAATCCAGCGTCGCGCTGCGCGTTTCGCGATCGACCGTAAGCCGGACCTCGATGCGCGCGCCGTTATCGAGCAGTTGCGTGAAATGCCCGTCCTTGAGCATGGCGATCACCCGCCGCACCGACTCCTCCGCGTTGTCCTGCACATGGCGCATATAAGCGCGCACCACGTCCAGGCCGAAAGCCGCCACCATGTTCAGCAGTTCCTCGCGGCCCTTCTCGTTGGCGGCGATCTGCGCCCGCAGGTCGGCCAGGTTCTGATCGATGTTGCGCGCCGGGTAGCGCGCGCCGGCCAGCAGCTCGCGCATTTCCGCCTCGCGCATGCGCCCGCCTTCCACCAAGCGGAAGTTGGTGATCAGCACACCCTCTTCCTCGATGACCTTGGAGTCGGACGGCATGGAGCCCGGCGTCAGTCCGCCGATATCGGCGTGATGCCCGCGCGAGCCGACGTAAAAGAGAATGTCTTTGCCCGAGTCGTCGAACACCGGCGTGACCACAGTGACGTCGGGCAGGTGCGTGCCGCCCGCGTAGGGGTTGTTCAGCACGAACACATCGCCGTGCCGCAACTGCCCGGCATTGGCCTGGATAATCGCCTGTATGCTGGCGCTCATGGAACCCAGATGCACCGGGATATGCGGCGCGTTGGCCACGAGCTCGCCCTGCGAATCGAAGATGGCGCAGGAAAAATCCAGGCGCTCCTTGATGTTGACCGAATGCGCCGTGTTCTGCAGCCGGTAGCCCATCTGCTCGGCAATCGACATGAACAGGTTGTTGAAGATTTCCAGCATGACCGGGTCGGCGTCCGTGCCCACCGCGAAACGCTGCGGGCGGGGCTCGTACCTTTCCATGACCATGTCGCCGCGCTCCGTCACGCTGGCGCGCCACCCCGCATCGACCAGGGTGGTAGCGTTGGCGTCGCTGATCATGGCCGGCCCGTCGATGGCGTCGCCCGCGCGCAGGTCCACGCTGCGGTACAGCGGGCAATCGCGCCACTGCCCCTCGACATGAATGCTGACCGTGTCGAACGCGGCGGGCGCTTCGCGCCGATCGCCGCCGGATCGCGGCTGCGAGGCGGCGCCGATCCGGCTGGACTCGTCGCCGATGGCCTCGGCCACCGCCGATTCGATCACCAGGCGGCGCTCGGGCATCAGGAACGAAAAACGCTGCAAATAGGCTTTTTCAAAGGCCTCGCGCATGGCCTGCGTGCTGTCCAGCATGACGGGAAGCGCCGTGTCGGTACCTTCGTAGCGCAAATAGAATCGGCTCTCGATCCGGATGATGTCCGGAGAGATTTTTTGGGCCAGAAGATCGTCCCGGGCCGACTGTTCCAAGTCTTGCAGAACTTGGCGCGCGGCGGCTTCGCCGTCGGCGTCCCAGGGCAGCTCGACCGAACGTTCCCGCATGGCCGTGGAAGCCGCCAGGCCCATGCCGTAGGCCGACAGCACACCGGCCAGCGGGTGCGCCAGCACGCGCGGCATGGCGAGTTCGTCGGCCACGCGGCAGGCATGCTGGCCGCCCGCGCCGCCGAAAGTCGTCAAGGTATAGCGGGTGATGTCGTAGCCGCGCTGCACCGAAATGCGCTTGATGGCATTGGCCATATTGGCCACGGCGATATCCAGGAAGCCTTGCGCCAGCTGTTCGCTGGACACCACGCGCCCGGTTGCCTCGGACACTTCTTTGGCCAGTTGCGCGAAGCGCCGGCGCACCACGTCGGCGTCCAGGGGCTGGTCGCCGTGCGGGCCGAACACGCTGGGAAAATGCCTGGGTTGAATGCGGCCCAGCATGACGTTGGCATCGGTCACCGTAAGCGGGCCGCCGCGCCGGTAGCAGGCGGGGCCGGGGTTGGCCCCCGCCGATTCGGGCCCGACGCGCAGGCGCGCGCCGTCGAACTGCAATATGGACCCGCCGCCGGCCGCAACCGTGTGGATGCTCATCATGGGCGCGCGCAGCCGCACGCCCGCCACCAGCGTGTCGAAGGCCCGCTCGTACTCGCCGGCATAATGCGAGACATCGGTAGAGGTGCCGCCCATGTCGAAGCCGATGATGCGGTCGAAACCCGCGGCCCGGGAAATGCCGGCCATGCCGACAATGCCGCCGGCCGGCCCGGACAGCACCGAATCCTTGCCCTGGAAAGTCTGGGCATCGGTAAGCCCGCCGCTGGACTGCATGAACTGCAGGCGCACGCCCGGCAGCGCCTTGGCCACCTGGTCGACGTAACGCCTCAAAACCGGCGACAAATACGCATCGACGACCGTCGTATCGCCGCGCGCGACATAGCGGATCATGGGCGAGACCTGATGCGACACAGAAACCTGGGTGTAGCCCAGGCCCGCCGCCAGGGCCGCCAGCCTGGCCTCGTGCTCGCCATTGCGATAGGCATGCATGAGCACGATGGCGACGGCGGTAAAGCCGCGCCCGCGCGCCTGGCTCAACGCTTCGCGCGCCGCTTCTTCGTCCAGCGGCGCCACGACCGAACCATCCGCGGCCAGGCGCTCATCGACCTCGACCACATCTTCGTGCAGCAGCTCGGGCAGGACGATTTCGCGCTCGAACAGTTTGGGCCGGTTCTGGTAGGCGATGCGCAGCGCATCGCGGAACCCGCGCGTCACCACCAGCAGGACGCGCTCGCCCTTGCGCTCCAGCAGCGCATTGGTAGCCACCGTGGTGCCCATCTTGACGACGTCGATACGTTCGGTGGGCACGGCGTCGCCGGGCTTGACGCCCAGCAATTGGCGTATGCCCTGGACAGCGGCATCGGGGTATTGCTCGGGATTCTCGGACAACAGCTTGGCGGTGGCCAGCTGGCCGTCAGGCCGGCGCGCCACGATGTCGGTAAAGGTGCCCCCCCGGTCGATCCAGAACTGCCAGCGGCCGTCCTCTTCGCGAGCCTTGCTCGCCGCGCCGCTCATAGCGAAGAGGCTGCGCGCGCAGCCTGATCGTACAGCCCCGACAGCATGCGCAGGCGCTCGGCCACTTCGGAAAGCGCATCGTCGTTGGCCAGCTCGCCCTCGACGCCCGGAAACAGGCAGCGTTCGCGCACTTCGCGGAATTTGTCCAGCAATTCGCCGCCTTTTTCGGTCGTGCCGTAGAACACCTCTTTGCCGACCTTCTCGCCGACGACGAGCTTCATCTTCAGCAGTTTCTTGAGCGAATAGCTGATGACGTAGCTGTCTTCGTAGTTGAGGGTGAAGCAGATGTCGGCCAGGCGCTTCTGGCGCTGGCGGTGATGCACATGATGCAGCACCAGGATATCGGTGGAGGCCAGGTCGGATTCGCCGGCGGCGCGCATGCAGCGCACCACCCAGCGGCCGAACGCATTGTTGGCCACGATAAGCCCGAACTCCAGCTCGGACAAGGCCGGATGCAGGCCCGAGGCAAGATGGGCCGAAGACAATATGCGCAGTTGTCCGGGATTGCGCTTGCTACTCATCGTCGTCCTCCTGTTCGCCGGCAAGGCGCTCTTTGACGGGGGCGATTTCGGAAATCAGGTCGCGGATCCGCGCCTTGTTCGCAAGCGGCGCGACACTATGCGTGGCGCCGGGCTGCATGCGGGCGACGCAGGCATACACCACCTTGCCGTCCAGCAGCATCATGCATTCCTTGCAGGCGTTGGCGTTGATGCAGGAATAGCGCAGCGCCAGGGTCGGATCGAGGTGCTCGCGCACCCAGCGCAAGCCGTCCAGCAGCGACGCGGCCGCGCCGGCCGGCAGTTCGTAGCGCTGGATGCGTGTTGCGCCGGCGCCGACGCCTCGCTGCACATCCAGGCAAATCATAGTGGCGTGATTTTCAGTGTTCATGCTTGCCCCACTTGTTCATGGCTTGCCAGGGATTTCGCCTCCTCCGGCGTCAGGCGTTCGACCGCCTGGGTGGCCAGCGTCCACTGGCCGTCGCGCCAGGACAAAGTCTGGTTCAGCGTCCAGCCGTCGTCCAGGCCTGGATAATCGTCGCGCTGATGCGCCCCCCTGCTTTCGCGGCGAGCCAGCGCGCTGCGCGCCACCGCTTCGGCCACCAGCAGCATATTGCGCAGATCCAGGGCATCCACGCGCTCGGGATCCTGCGGGCCGGTGCCGCCGGCCAACGTCTGGCCACAGGTATCGCGCAACTGCGCAATTTCGCGCAAGGCCAGGTTCAGCCCCTCTTCGCTGCGGAATGGCCCGACGTGCGACTGCATGATTTCCTGCAGCCGCGCGATAAAGGCCGCGACATTGGCGCCTGGCGCGGGCGCTTCGCTTTCCTGATCCAGCATGGCCAGCGCCGGGGCGGCCAGCCTGGCGGCCTGCGCCTCGCCGGCCGGCTGCGCCGCCTGGGCGAAAGCCGCCGCCGAACGCCCAGCCTGCAGGCCGAAGGTAATGGCCTCGGTGATGGCGTTGCCCGAAAGGCGATTGGCGCCGTTGGCGCCGCCCACCGCCTCGCCCGCCGCATACAGGCCCGGAATGTCGGTCGCCATGCCGACGTCCACGCGGATTCCTCCCATATGATAGTGCGCAATGGGAGCGACTTCGATGTCGTTTTTGGTAAGGTCGATACCGTTGGCGGCCAGCTTGTCGATGATGGGGCCGAAGGCCTTGCGCAAATCCGCCTCCGGCACGTGCCTGAAGCTGAGGTAGGCGCCCCCGGCGGGCGAGCCGCGGCCGGCCTCGACTTCCTTCAGGATGGCGTAGGTGGCCGCATCGCGCGTTACCGTATAGCCCTGGTTCTCGGCGGCATGGCCGTATTTTTCCACGAACTCTTCGCCCAGGCCGTTCAGCAGGCGGCCGCCAAGCTTGTAGCGGAAAGGATCCCACATGATGGGATCGAAGCCCACCAGGCGCGGGGCCAGATGGCCGATGGGGAAGAACTGCACGAACTCCATGTCGATGAGACGGGCGCCGGCGCGCAAGGCCAGCGCATAGCCGTCCCCGCCCATGTTCAGCGAAGCGCTGTTGCGCTTGTACAAACGGGTCAGACCGCCGGTCGCGATGATGACGGCGCCGGCCCGTATGACCAAGCGCTCGCCGGTGGTCAAATGCAGCGCCACCACGCCCACGGCCCGGCCGCCGTCGATCAGCAGGTCCACCACCAGGATATCGCCCAGCCGCGCGATGCGGTCGTCGCGGGCCACCTGCGTGCGCAGGGTCTTGGCCACGGCCGGGCCGGTGTTGAGGTAGTCCACGTAGACGCAGCGCGGACGGTCGTGGCCCGGCGCATGGGCCTGGGTAAGATGGCCGTCCGCGCGCGCCCAGCCCACGCCCCAGCTGTCCATGAGGCGGATCGAATCGATGCCGCGCTCGCACAGCAGCCTGGCCAGCGGCTCGCTGCACAAGCCACGGCCGGCCTTCAAGGTATCGGCGTAATGATTGCGCCAGTCGTCGGGCGTTTGTTCGCCCAGCGCCACCGCCACGGTCATTTGCGCCATGATGGTGGCGCCGCCCCGGCCTATCAGGCTGCGGTCGGCCATGATCACCCGGCTGCCTGCCTGTGCCGCGGCGATCGCCGCGCTCATGCCCGCGCCGCCGGCGCCGACGATCAATACATCGGTTTCCATATGCACTATGTTTTCTGCGCTCATGCAGCCCCCAGATATGCTTTTTGCACCATGGGATCGGCGGCCAGCTCGGCAGCCGATCCCTTCAAAATGACATGGCCGTGCTGCAGCACGTACGCCCGATCGGCCAGTTCCAGCGCGATGCGCGCGTTCTGCTCGACCAGGAGTATGGTCTGGCCCGCCGCCTTCCAGCGGAACAGCACTTCATAGACCATGTCGACGAATTTGGGCGACAGCCCCATCGACGGCTCGTCGATGCAGATGAGCTTGCCGCGCCGCAGCCAGGCCCGGCCCAGCGCCAGCATTTGCTGCTCGCCGCCCGACAAGGTGCCGGCCGCCTGCTTGCGCCGTTCCGCCAAGCGCGGAAACGACTCGAAGACCTCGGCCAGATCCTTTTCGATCTGTTCCTTCTCCCGGCGCCGCGGATAGGCGCCCATGAGCAGATTCTCGTACACCGACATCTCGGGAAATATCCGGCGCCCTTCCGGCACGCTGGCCACACCCAGGTCGATGACGTCGGGTGCGGACAGGCCCTGGATGGGCCGGCCTTCGAGCACGATGCGCCCGCTCGAGGGCGTCACCAGACCCAGCACCGACTTGAGCGTCGTCGACTTGCCCGACGCATTGCCGCCCAGCACCGACACGACTTCGCCCGCCTGCACATGCAGGCTGACGCCGAACAGCGCCTGCACGGGGCCGTAGTGGACATCGATATCGTCCACCTTTAGAAAGGGAGTATTCATGTCCTTAGCCAAGATGCGCATCCGATGAATTGGGGCGCCGCCGCTCGCGGCCCAGGTAGGCCTCGACGACCTCGGGATGATCCAGCGCATGGTCGGGATCTCCCTGCGCCAGCACTCTGCCCTGGTTCAGCACCATGACGCGGTCGGCCACCTTGCGCACCAGCGACAGCTTGTGCTCGACGACCAGAATGCCCAGCTTGGGCCGCATGCGGCGCAAGGCCAGCAGCAGCTCCGTCAGCTCGGCCGTTTCCGTGGGGTTCATGCCGGCCGCCGGCTCGTCCAGCAGCACGTAATCGGGCTGGCCGGCCAGGACGCGGGCGATCTCGAGCCGGCGCCTATTGGCATACGAAAGGCTGAAGGCGGGCTGGTCCTTGCGCGGCCACAGCCTGTCGCCGAACAACTGCAAGGTTTCCCGCGCAATGTTCTCCTGGTGCTCCACACGGCGGCGCCAGCCGGCCGTGCCGAACAGGGTCGCGCACACTTCGTGCACGACGTTCGTCAGGGTTTTGCCGTGTCCGCCGGACAGCAGGTTGGCCTGAGTGCCCAGCATCACGCTGTCCCACACCGACAGCGCCGGAAACACCCGCGAAGTCTGGAAGCTGCGGCCCACGCCCAACCGGGCGATGCGTTCGGGAGGCAGGCGATCGATGCGCCGCCCATTCAGAAAAATGCGGCCGCTGGAAATGCGGTCGATGCCGCTGATGAGCTGGATGAGCGTGGACTTGCCCGCGCCGTTTGGCCCGACCAGCGCCAGGGTTTCGCCCGGCGCCAGCGCCAGGCTCACGCAGTCCACCGCCGTCACGCCGCTGAAATGGCGTGAAACGTCCTGCACGACCAATCCGTTTTCAATCTGTGCCATCATCGCGCCCCCAGCAAGCCTTGCGGACGCCAGCGCAGCATCAGCAACAGGAGCACGCCGTAGATGATCATGCGCCACTCCGCGAAGGAACGCAGCAGCTCGGGCACGATGGCCATGACGAAACCGGCCAGGGCAGCTCCGGTCAGATTGCCCAGCCCGCCCAGCACCGCCATGGTCAACACCAGCATGGAGGCCGGCACATTGAAGCTGTCGGGGCTGATGACGCTTTGCACATAGGCGAACAAGCCTCCGGCCGAGCCGGCCAGCGCGCCCGACACGGCAAAGCCCAGCATCATGTAGCGGCGCACCGGCAAGCCCGCGGCATGCGCCGCCAGGCGGTCTTCGCGCATGCCGCGCCATACCCGGCCCACGCCCGAATTGACCAGGCGCTGCGCCAGATACAGCCCGACCGCCGCGACCAGGGCAACCAGCCAGTACTTTTGCCCAATGCCGGCCAGGCGCAAGCCGCCCAGCCATTCGAATTGCGGCGCCGGAATGTTCAGGAAGCCCATGGGACCGCGCGTCACCGACAGCCAGGTCATGAAGATCAGGAAAAATATCTGGCCGATGGCCAGCGTGCCCAAGGCGGCGGTGTGGCCGCTGAGCTTGTACAGCGGCAGCGCGGCGATGGCCGCGATGGCGGCCGTCAGGATGGCCGAGGCCGGCAGCACGATCTCGGCCGGCAGGCCGTAAGTATGCGCCAGCACCGCCACCGTATAGGCGCCCACTCCGTAGAACGCCGCATGGCCGATGGACAGCACACCCATCGAGCCCGAAACCAGAGATACGCTGGACGACAGCATGGCGAAAATCATGCCGTACACGACTGCCTGCAACACATAGCCGCTATGCGTCAAAAACGGCAGCAGGGCCAGCACGGCGCCGCACAGCAGGAAGCCCCAGGGCGGCATTTCCCAGACCCGGTGCGCGCTGCGCTGGCTGGACACCGAGGCCAGCAGGCTGGTGCTGGGCATCGAGCCGCCCGCCGCCGAAGCGCCGCCCAGCGCGTCCAGGCGGCGGTCACCCAGCAAACCCTGCGGACGGAAAAGCAAAAACACCAGCAACAGCGAAAACGCCGTCAGGTCGCGGTAGCCTTCGCCGATATAGGCGCTTGCCAGGGTTTCGACCACGCCCAGCAGCATGCCGCCCAACACCGCCCCCGGTATGCTGGTGAGTCCACCCAGCAAGGCGGCCGAAAACCCCTTCAGGCTGAACGGCATGCCCATTTGCGGGAACACGCTTTTGAAATACAAGGCCACGAGAATGCCGCTGATGGCGCCCAGCACCCCGGCCAGCGCAAACGCCAGGCGCCGCACATTGCCTGTGCGCACCCCTAGCTGGGCCGCCGCGTCCCGGTCCTGGGCGGTGGCGCGCACCGTGCGCCCCATCCATGAACCGGCCAGAAACCACGTCAGCGCCAGGGCCGACAAGCCGCCCAGCACGAAGATCAGGATGTCGGTGCTGGTCAGGTAGGCGTTGCCGAAATAAAACGTGACCTCGTCGAAAGGCACGGGAAATGCCTGGCCCTCCGGCGACCAGATGATTTCCGCCAGTTGGTCGACGATAAGGCTGATGGCCAGGGTGGACAGCACGGGCGCAATGTAGGGGCCGTTTTCCAGCGGACGCAGCGCCACCCCTTCGAGCAGCATGCCCAGCACGGCAGCCAGCGCTATCGACGCCAGCGCGGCCAGCCACAGGGGCAGGCCGAAGACGGTCACCCCCGTGAACGCGAAAAAGGCGCCCAGCATGAACAAGCCGCCCTGGGCGAAGTTGATCAGGTTGGAAACGCCGAACACCAGGCTGAAGCCCAGTGCTATCAACGCATAGACCTGGCCAATGGCCAGGCCATTGACGATCTGGCTGAAAAAAAGTTCGATCATAAGAAGACCATGGCGAGGCGGCGTCGGAACGACGCGGCCTCGCCATGTGAGACGTAGTAGGAAGCCTTATTTGAGCAGTTCGAAATGTCCGTCATGCACGGTGATGAAAACCGGATCCTTGTGCACATTGCCGTTTTCATATTTGGTCACGCCCGTCACGCCGTTGTAGGCCGGGCCGTTGGCCAGTTCGTCGCGCACGGCATCGCCGGTAAGCGGCTTGCCGGACTTGATGACGCGGTCGATGGCCGCCAGGCCGACGGCCGTGGCATCGTAGGCCAGGGCGGCGAACAGGTCGGGGGCGCGGCCGTACTTGGCCTTATACGCATCCGTGAAGTCCTTGTGGGCGGGATCCGTCGCAATGAACAAGGTGTGCAGCACCATGCCTTCGGCATCCTTGCCGGCCAGTTGCAGGAACTTGGGCGTGGTCAGAGGAATGCCGCCGCCCACCGGTATGTTCTCGCCGGCCTGGCGCAATTGCTGCAGGAAGATGGCGCCTTCCTGGTAAGGCAGCGCCAGGAACACGCCCTGGGGCTTCAAAGCCTTGATCTTGCTGATGAAGGGGCGGAAGTCGCGCGAATTGGGCTGCACGCTTTCCAGCAGCAGCACCTTGCCGCCGTTCTTCTTGATGATTTCGGCGGTGGCCTTGCCCGTATACACGCCCCAGTCGTCCTGCGAATAAGGAATGACGATGGTTTCGGCCTTGAGCTTTTGCTGGATGGTGGCGGCGTTGTACGCGGCCAGCACGTCATCGGTGTTGTTCTGGCGGAACTGGTACTTGCTTTGCTTGGTAAACGCCGGGTTCGAGGACGTGGGGCTGATTTGCGGGATCTTGGCCTCGGTGAAAATGGGTGCCGCGGCCAGCGAGGCCGTCGTCGACCACGAACCGATGGCCAGCACCACCTTCGAGGCCACCAGCTTGCGCGCCACGGCCGCCGCTTCCTGCGGCGAGTTCCGGTCGTCTTCCACGATGAAGTTCACGGGCCGGCCATCGATGCCGCCCGCGGCTTTGACCTTGTCGAGGTAGAGCTCGGCGCCATTCTTGGAACTTATTCCATATTCGGCGAAATTGCCCGACATATGCGAGAAGAAGCCGACATTGATGGGTTCGGCGGATTGAGCCTGCGCGGCCATGAACACAGGCAGTATCGCTGCCAGAACTGCGGATTTAATCAAACGCATGGAAGTAGCCCTCGAAAAGTTTTAATTTTTATATTAACGTTTAACCAATAATTTACTAACGTATTATATGTAATAAGCACATATGGAATTCAGCTTAGCCGACCCCGCCCGATGCCTTGCCAACGCAACAGCAACCCCAGAGCGGGCATGGCCGGCGCAGCGGCGGAAAGACCCGGGGGTGGAAAATACGCCCGGATGGCAGCTTTTTACTTATAAATTACCGGCGAACTGGTAGCGGCTGCCCGGGTACCACATGACCGCCGTCGAGGCGACCTGGTCCTGGGACAGGGTTTTGCGATGCAGGACCAGGCAAGGCTCCTTAGCGGGAATCTTCAGCATGGCCGCGATCTCGGCCGGGGCCTCCACCGCTTCGATGCTGAAGCTCACCCCCTGCAGCGGCGCCGCCACCATCAGGTATTCATTGGGCGTGGATACCGAGAAATCCTGGCTCATGTAGTCGGGCGCCACCTTCGAATTGACCCAGCGGTCTTCCACCTGGATGGGAACGTTGTTGTCGAAATGGACGATGATGGAATGGAACAGGGCATGGCCGGCCGGCACGTCGAACTGCGCGGTGTGCGGATCCTGGGCCTTGACCTGCTCCAGCAGCCGCACCTGGCTGCTGTGCACGTGGCCCCGCGCGCGCACCTCGTCGGCGATGCTTTTTATGGCCACCAGGGTGGCCTGGTACTTTTGCTGAGCCACATAGGTCCCCGACCCTTGTATCCGGTTGAGGATGCCTTCGGACGTAAGCTCGCGCACCGCGCGGTTGACCGTCATGCGCGACACGCCGAACTGGCGCGCCAGCGTCAGCTCGGACGTGATCACATCCCCTTCGCGCCAATGGCCCGCGTGGATCTGGGCCAGCAAGTAATCCTTGATGCGTTGATAAAACGGTATCTCGGTGTTTTCCCGTATGTCCAAAATGTCTCCATCGAAATCGCCATAGCGGGCGATCCAGAAAATTAACTTAGTTTGCCCGGGTTCTTGTGTCAATGCACAAAACTTCCCGAAAAATCTCTTTGCAAAAGTTGTATAGACAAATTATCATAAAAATACAAAAGCTGGAAAACACCTGAATTCGGACAACTCAAGGAGACAGAACAAATGGTTCACTTCAAATCCAGGCAATTGGTGGCCGCACTGGCCGTATGCTCGGCCTTTGCCGCGCCGTCGGCCTTCGCCGACATCAAGATCGGCTTCAACGCGCCGCTGACCGGCTTTGCCGCTTTCGACGGCAATTCGGCCCTGGTCGGCGCCAAGCTGGCCGTGTCGGACGCCAACGCCAAAGGCGGCATCAACGGCGAGAAACTGGAACTGGTTGTCTATGACGACCAGGCCTCGGCCAAGGAAGCCACCCCCGTCGCCACCAAGCTGGTCGAGAAAGACCAGGTCGTCGGCGCGGTGTCCGGCTCGTATTCGGCAGCCACCCGCGCCACGGCCGGCATCTTCCAGAGCGCAGGCGTTCCCTACGTCGTGGCCTACGCCATCGACCCCAGCGTGACCCGCACCGGCGACTACATGTTCCGGGTTTCGGCCATGGGCGACGTCCAGGGCCGCGGCGGCGCCAAGCTGGTCAGCAACCTGGGCAAAAAGCGCGTCGTCCTGCTGACCCTGAAGAACGACTTCGGCCAGACCCTGGCCGCCGGCTTCAAGGACGCTGCTCCCAAGTTCAAGCTCGACATCGTCAACGAATACGAATACGGCATCAAGGACCGGCAATTCGGCGCGCTGATCGCCAAGATCAAGTCCGACAACCCCGAAGTCATCTACGCCTCCGGCTACTACTTCAACGCCGGCCCCCTCATTTCCCAGCTTCGCGCTTCCGGCGTCACCGTTCCCGTCATCGGCCAGGAAGGCTACGACGGCGAAAAATTCATTGAAATCGCCGGCCCGGCCGCCGAAGGCACGCTGATCACCACCTCGCTCGACCGCGATTCGGACTCTCCCGTTACCCAGTCTTTCCTGAAAGAGTTCCGCCAAAGCGCGGGATACGGCGCGGACATGGTCGGCGCTTCGTCCTACAGCGCTACCGCCATTCTCATCGAGGGGCTGCGCAAGACCAACGGCAAGGGCGGAGCGGCCCTGCGCGATGCCATCGCCGCCGGCACCTACGAGATGCCCATCGGCAAGCTGACCTTCAACGACCTGCACGAAGTCAACAAAGACGTACAGGTCCAGATCGTCAAGGACAAAGCCTGGCATCGGCATTCCGTCATTCACGACCCCGAGCTGCTGGCCGCGCCGACAAAGGCCGGCAAATAAAGCCCCCGCCCCGTTCCGCGCGACCGGGGCCGCACGCCGACAAGCCCCCGGCTTCCCGCCGGAACGCCGGGGCGACGACAAACCTACAAGACGAGCCGCACAAATGGCAGGAGCATGAAAAATGTCCGCTGATCTGAACGAGCGCATCCGCAACAGCGTCACGCCGGAGCAAATTGAAGCATTCCGGCGCGATGGCGCGATCTGCCTGCGTCAATTATTGAGTCCCGAAGAAGTCGATCTTCTCCGGCAAGGCATCGACGCCAATATCGCGCACCCCAGCCCGCGCGGCAAGGTCGCCAGCCAGGCCGACGACCCGGGCAGCTTCTTCCAGGACTTCTGCAACTGGCAGGAAAACGAAGCCTATCGCCGCTTCATTTTCGAGTCGCCCGTCGGCACCGCCGCGGGCTTGCTGATGGGCAGCCGCGAAGCGCGGCTCTACCACGATCACCTACTGGTCAAAGAGCCCTACACGCGCCAGCGCACTCCCTGGCACCAGGACCAGCCCTACTACAACGTGGACGGCCGGCAGAACTGCAGCATGTGGATTTCCGTCGACCCCGTGGCCCGCGAGTCCACCCTGGAATTCGTCGCGGGCTCGCATCTGGGGGCCTGGCTGATGCCGCGTTCATTCAAGGAAAACCAGGCCAAATGGTTCCCGGAAGGCAGCTTGAAAGACCTGCCCGACATCGAGGCGGCACGCGACCAATACCCCATCGTCGGATGGGAGATCGAGCCCGGCGATGTGGTCTGCTTCCATATGCTGACGCTGCACGGCGCCGGAGGCGTCGCCGAGAATCGCCGCCGGCGCGTGTTCTCGGTGCGTTTCCTGGGCGACGACATGCGCCATACGCCGCGTCAATGGACGACATCCCCGGAATTTCCGGGGCTCAAGGAAAGACTGCCAGCGGGCGCCGCCATGGACGACCCCTTGTTCCCCGTTTTATGGACCCAGCCTTCCTGATAAAAGGACGGACGGCCAGGCGCGCCAGCCCTCGGGGGCGAAAACGCGCCATGGCGGGCGCATACCTACTGCATCCGCCTGATTAAAAAATCGCTTTAGGAGTTTTTATGCTCTTCATGGAGCTGATCTCTCAAGGCCTGGTGCAAGGCAGCATCTATGCCTTGGTTGCCTTGGGATTGACACTGGTCTATGGGCTGCTGCGCATTCTGCACGTTGCGCATGCATCCTTCTTCACGCTGGGCGGTTATATAGGCGTGCTGGTCACCAACGCCACGGGCAGCCTGCCGCTGGCGTTTCTGATCGCCATGCTGGCAGCGGGCCTGATGGGAATCGCCATGTACCGGCTGTGCTACGAGCCCATTCTCAAGCAGCCTCCCTTTGTGGCGCTGATCGCCTCCATCGGCCTGTACATTGCGTTCGAAGAAGTGTTCCGCATTGTGTTCGGAGCGTCGGGCCTTTCGTACCAGGCTCCTCCGCTGCAGGAACACGTTCAATTGTTCGGCTTTCTCAATTTCAGCCTGGCCGAATTGATGGTCATGGCAAGCACCGCCATCATCATCGGCATCCTGGGCTATCTGCAAAACAAGACGCGGGTGGGCATTGCCTGCCAGGCCACGGTCACCGATCCGCAAATGGCTGAGTCCTTCGGCATCCGGCTGCGCACCGTGCGCGATCTGAATTTCTTCATCGGCTCGGCGCTGGCCGCCTTTGCCGGAGTCTGGGTGGCCCTGCTCAACAACCTGGTCGAACCCACCATGGGCAGCGTGCCTTCGTACAAGGGCCTGGCCATCATCGTGCTGGGCGGCATGGGCTCGGTGCGCGGCACACTGCTGGCGGCGCTCGTGCTTGGCGTCATCGAGTCCTTCGGCACCATTTACCTGAGCCAGTTCCTGGATCGCAACGCCATCGCCTTCGCCTTCCTGATTCTTGTCCTGATGTTCCGCCCTCAAGGGCTGTTCGCCAAAAAGTAAATCGACCATGGCTTACGAAATATCACTGCTAACCGCCATGAGCATCAGCGTCCTGTTCGCGCTGTCGCTTAATTTGATAACCGGCCTGTGCGGGCAGATCAGCCTGGGGCACGCGGCGTTCCTGGGCATTGGCGCCTACACCTCGGCCTTGCTGTGCAAAGCCGGCCTGCCATTTTTCGCCACCTTGCCCCTGGCCATGCTGGTGGCCGGGCTGGTGGGCGTCGTCGTCGGGCTGACCAGCCTGCGCGTGCGCGACGACTTCCTGGCCATCACCACCATGGGCGTCGTGTTCCTGTTCGTGGGCATCGTGCGCCAGCAGGACTGGCTGGGAGGGGAGATGGGCATTTCCAACATCCCTGTTTCCGGCCTCTCGAAAACCGGCTTCATGCTGCTGGCGCTGGGCCTGGCCGCCGCCACGGCGATCTTTTGCGTCTATCTCAAGAAATCCTGGATGGGCCGGGTCTTCAACGGCATTGCCGAAGACGAAGACACCATGCGCGTGCTGAGCATCGATGTGCCGCGCTACAAGCTGGCGGCGTTCGCCATAGGCACGGCCCTGGCCGGCCTGGCCGGCGCGCTGTACGGCCAGCACTTCAAGTACATAGGGCCCGACAGCTTCGGCTTCATCGAATCCATTACCGTGCTGTCCATGGTCGTATTCGGGGGCATTGGTTCGGTGCCGGGCGTAATCGTCGGCGCGGCCCTGCTTTCCGCATTGCCCGCGTGGTTCCAGGTCATCGGCGACTACAAGCTGCTGGTCTACGGCGGCCTGCTGTTCCTGATGATGCGCTTCTCGCCCATGGGCCTGGCGGGCATTGTCCGCAGCCTGCTCAAGCGTAAGGCCCCGGAAGCCAGCCCCGCGGCACAAGGAGTGGAACCATGACGGCATCCTCCCCCCTGCTGCGCGTTGCCAACGTCACGGTGCGCTTCGGCGGCCTGAGCGCGGTGGCCGACGTCTCGTTCGACGTGCGCCCCGGCGAACTGCTGGGCCTGATCGGCCCCAACGGCGCGGGCAAGACCACGCTGATGCGTTCGATCACCGGCGTGGTGCGGCCCACCGAGGGCAGCGTCAGCCTTCAAGGCGAAGACATCACCGCGCTGCCCATCCACAAGCGCATCCAGAAAGGCCTGGCGCTTTCCCAGCAACTGGTCAAACCGTTCCGCCAGATTTCGGTGCTGGACAACGTGGCCCTGGCGGCGGGCGCCCAGCATACGCACTCGCCGTTGCGGGCCCTGACGCGCCTTGCCCGGCAAAACGAAAACGCCGCCGCCCGCGAACTGCTCGAGCGGGTGGGCATTGCCGGCTATGCCGACCAAATGCCGGGCATCCAGCCGCTAGGCGTCCTGAAGCGCATGGAAATGGCGCGGGCGCTGGCGCTGAACCCCAAGCTGCTGCTGCTGGACGAACCGCTGGCCGGCCTGAACTCCAAGGAAGCCAATGCGCTGGCAAGCACCATCGCCCAGATCAACCAGCAAGGCATGACCATCGTCCTCATCGAGCACAACCTGAGCGAAGTCATGCGCATCTGCCAAAGGCTGGTGGTGCTGGACAACGGCCGCAAGATAGCCAGCGGCGCGCCGCGCGAGGTCATGGAACAGCCGGAGGTGCGCGCCGCCTACCTGGGCGATGCCGCCACGGCCGCCGAAGCCGAGCCCGCCACCGAGGGAGAACACCATGCTTGAAATGAAAAACCTCTCTTGCGGGTACGGCGCCTTCCAGGCCCTGGGCAATCTATCGCTGACCCTGCGTCCCGGCACCATCACCGGCCTGCTCGGCGCCAATGGCGCCGGCAAGTCCTCGACGCTGATGTGCCTGGCCGGTCATGTGGCGCTGCAAGGCGGCCAGGTCCTGTTCGAGGGTGAGGACATCAGCAATGCGCCGCCACACGAGCGCGTGCGGCGCGGCCTCGCCATTTCGCCGGAAGGCCGGCGGCTGTTCAAGGACCTCAGCGTGTACGACAACCTGCAGGTCGGCGGTCTGGTGCGCCCCGCCGCCGAGTTCGCCCGCAACCGCGACCACGTCCTCTCGCTGTTTCCCCGCCTTGGCGAACGGCTGCATTCCCTGGCCGGCAATCTTTCCGGCGGCGAACAGCAGATGCTGGCCATCGGGCGGGCGCTGATGACCCAGCCCAAGCTCATCATGATCGACGAGCTTTCCCTGGGCCTGATGCCCAAGGTCATCGACCTTTGCTACAAGGCGCTGCTACAACTGCGCCGGGACGGCATGACCATCCTGCTGGTGGAGCAAAACACCGAACGCGCGCTGTCCGTCGCCGACGACGTGTGCGTGCTTGAATCCGGCCGCGCGGTCTGGCAGGGCAACGCCAAGACCGCGGCCACCGACCCCGCGCTGACAAGCGCCTACCTGGGACTGCACTGAGAGCCCGGCGGGCATCCAACAACAAACAGGCAGCCACTCATTTCCCTAGGAACACACCATGAATACCATTGCCGAAAAGACCTCTCTTGATACCGACCCCCGCTACGATCCAAGCCGCGATATCCGCGCGCCGCGCGGCAGCCAGCTAAGCTGCAAGAGCTGGACGACCGAAGCGGCCTATCGCATGATCCAGAACAACCTCGACCCCGAAGTGGCCGAGAACCCCAAGCACCTGGTGGTGTACGGCGGCATAGGCCGCGCGGCCCGCAACTGGGCCTGCTTCGACCAGATCCTGGCGGAACTGCGCAACCTGAACGACGACGAATCGCTGCTGATCCAGTCCGGCAAGCCGGTGGGCGTCTTCAAGACCCACCCCGACGCGCCGCGCGTGCTGATCGCCAACTCGAACCTGGTGCCCAAATGGGCCAACTGGGAACACTTCAACGAGCTGGATCGCCAGGGCCTCTTCATGTATGGCCAGATGACCGCCGGAAGCTGGATCTACATCGGCAGCCAGGGCATCATCCAGGGCACCTACGAAACCTTTGTCGAGGCCGGCCGCCAACACTTCGGCGGCGACTGGGCCGGACGCTGGATACTCACCGCCGGCCTGGGCGGCATGGGCGGCGCCCAGCCGCTGGCGGCCACGCTGGCCGGCGCGGTGTCGCTGAACATCGAATGCCAGCAAAGCAGCATCGATTTCCGCCTGCGCACCCGCTATGTCGACAAGCAAGCCAAGGATCTGGACGACGCGCTGGCACTGGTCAAGCACCACTGCGAACGCAAGGAAGCCGTGTCGATCGCCCTGCTGGGCAACGCCGCCGAGATCCTGCCCGAACTGGTCAGGCGCGCCAAGGCCGGCGGCATCAAGCCCGACCTGGTCACCGACCAGACTTCCGCGCACGATCTGGTCAACGGCTACCTGCCCCTGGGCTGGAGCGTCGCCCAATGGAAAGACGCGCAGCAAGACGCCGGCCAGCACGCCAGGCTGACCGCCGAAGCCACCAAATCGTGCGCCGTGCATGTGCAGGCCATGCTGGATTTCCACGGCATGGGCATTCCCACGGTGGACTACGGCAACAACATCCGCCAGGTTGCTTTCGATGCGGGCGTCAAGAACGCCTTCGACTTCCCCGGCTTCGTGCCCGCCTACATCCGGCCGCTGTTCTGCGAAGGCAAGGGCCCGTTCCGCTGGGCCGCGCTTTCCGGCGACCCCGAGGACATCTACAAGACCGACGCCAAGATCAAGGAACTGTTCCCCGAGAACAAGCCGGTGCTGCACTGGCTGGACATGGCCCGCGAACGCATCGCCTTCCAGGGCCTTCCCGCCCGCATCTGCTGGCTGGGCCTGGGCGAACGCCACATTGCGGGCCTGGCCTTCAATGAAATGGTCAGGAACGGCGAGTTGAAAGCTCCCATCGTCATCGGCCGCGATCACCTGGACACCGGCTCAGTGGCCAGCCCCAACCGCGAGACCGAAAGCATGCGGGACGGCACGGACGCCGTGGCCGACTGGCCTTTGCTGAACGCGCTGCTCAACACCGCCGGCGGCGCAAGCTGGGTTTCGCTGCACCACGGCGGCGGCGTCGGCATGGGCTACTCCCAGCACGCCGGCATGGTCATCGTGGCCGACGGCAGCGTAGCGGCCGAAAAGCGCCTTGCCCGGGTGCTGGTCAATGACTGCGCCTCGGGCGTGATGCGGCACGCCGATGCAGGCTACGAGGCCGCCATCGCCTGCGCCAAGCGCCACGGCCTGAAGCTGCCCATGATCAAGTAACCCTGGAGCGCGGGCGGCAAGGCCCGCGCCCGGCTTGCGAAGCAGGAGTCAAGACATATGTATTACGTTGCCGACATGAACCGCTGGCAAGGCCGCGTGGATGCGGCCGAAGGGCCGGCAGGCCGGCGCTGGCACCAGGTCGTCGAACCATTGCGGGCCGACAGCCCGCCCGGCATCGCCCTGGTCGGCTTTGCCTCGGATGCCGGCGTGGCGCGCAACCATGGCCGCGCCGGCGCCCGCAAGGGCCCGCAGGCAATCCGCGCCATGCTGGGCAACATGCCGGTGCGCCACGTCGCCCACATCTTCGATGCGGGCGACGTCGTGTGCGAACCGCAGGCGGACGGCGACGGACTGGAAACGGCCCAGCACGAACTTTCCACCACCCTGGCCGGCCTGCTGGAACGCCGCATGCTGCCCATTACGCTGGGCGGCGGCCATGAAATGGCCTTCGGCTCGTTCGGCGGACTGGCCGGCCACATCGCCGCGCGCCCCGCCGGCTCGCCGCCGCGCATCGGCATCGTCAATCTCGATGCGCACTTCGACCTGCGCATGGACACGCGAGCCAGTTCGGGCACGCCGTTCCGGCAAATCGCCGAAGACTGCCAGGCGCGCGGCTGGCCATTCCACTACTGCTGTATGGGCGTCAGCGCATTCGCCAACACCCAGGCGCTGTTCGAACGCGCCGACGAACTGGGCGTGCGCTGGCGCGCCGACGAAGACATGGACATCACCCAGCGCGCCGCCGCGCTGGCGCAGCTTGCTGGCTTTCTGGACGAGGTCGACGATGTCTACTTCACGATCTGCCTGGACGTGCTGCCTGGCTGGATCGCACCCGGCGTCAGCGCCCCCGCGGCTTGCGGAGTGCCGCTGGATGTCATCGAGCCCCTGGTCGATCTGGTTGCCGCCAGCGGCAAGCTGCGGCTTGCCGACATTGCCGAGCTGAACCCGGATCACGACATCGACAACCGGACCGCGCGCGTCGCGGCGAGGCTGGTGGCGCGCCTGGTCGAACGCCTTGCCGCGGGCGCCTGAAACAGCCTCGAACCAAACGCCCATCACCATGACTACGAAAGGACGTCCAAATGGCTGAAACCCGCCCCCGGCAATGGGATGCGCTGTGGCAAAACACGCATCTGGCAACCCTGGCGCAGCCCGGCGGCTACGGCGAAATCCATGACGGCGCCATTGCCGTTCGCGACGGGCGGATCGCCTGGATGGGCAAGCGGGCCGACCTGCCGGCCGGCTGCCACGCCGCCGTCGAGCACGATGCCGGCGGCGCCTGGCTGACGCCCGGACTTATCGACTGCCACACGCATATTCTGTATGCCGGCAATCGCAGCGACGAATTCGAAGCCCGGCTCAACGGCGTCGCCTACGAAGAGATTGCACGCCGGGGAGGCGGCATTCTCTCCACGGTGCGCGCCACCCGCGCGGCATCGGAAGACGACTTGCTGGCCGCCAGCCTGCCGCGCATACGGGCCCTGCTGGCCGAAGGCGTGACGACGCTGGAGATCAAGTCCGGCTATGGACTCGACCTGGAATCCGAAGCCAAGATGCTGCGCGCGGCGCGGCGCGTCGGCGATACCTTGCCGGTGCGCGTCAAAACCACTTTCCTCGGCGCTCACGCCCTGCCCGAGGAGTACAAAGGGCAGGCCGACGCCTACATCGATCTGGTGTGCCAGAAGCTGCTGCCGGCGCTTGCGGACACGGGCCTGGTGGACGCGGTGGATGCCTTCTGCGAGAACATCGGCTTTTCCAGGGCCCAGACCGAACGGGTATTCCAGGCCGCGGCGTCGCGCGGCCTGCCCGTAAAGCTGCATGCCGAACAGTTGTCGGACCAGGAAGGCGCCGCCTTGACGGCGCGGTACGGCGGCCTGTCGGCCGACCACCTGGAATACCTGTCGGAACAAGGCATCGCCGCCATGGCGGCGGCCGGCACGGTGGCCGTGCTTCTGCCCGGCGCCTTCTATTTCTTGCGCGAAACCAGGTTCCCGCCCGTGCAGGCGCTGCGCGAGGCCGGTGTGCCGATTGCCATCGCCACCGATTGCAACCCCGGCACCTCGCCGATGACGTCTTTATTGCTGGCCATGAACATGGCCTGCACGCTGTTCCGCATGACGCCGCAGGAAGCTCTGGCCGCTACCACCATCCATGCCGCCAAAGCCCTGGGCCTGCAGGAAACGCTGGGCAGCTTGGCCGTGGGCAAGGCCGCCGACTTTGCGCTGTGGGACATCGACCGGCCCGGCGACCTGGCCTACGCCATCGGCGGCAACCCCTGCCGGAGCGTTGTCAACGGCGGCGTGCCGCGCCAGCCGGCGCTGGCCTGACGGACCAGTCTTTCGGGAACACTTGTTCCCGAAAACCCCGGCGTTCACCTCCCCGCACGACCGACCCCAGGCTCCGGCACCGGCACCGGCAGTGATCCGCCGATTATTTTTTCAGGCGCTCGGCGTGAAACTGCATGTGATCGGCCATGAAGGTGGAGATGAAGTAATAGCTGTGGTCGTAGCCTTCCTGGCGGCGCAAGGTAAGGGGCTGGCCGGCCTTGGCGCAGGCGGCTTCGAACTCTTGCGGATACAGCTGTTCGGGCAGGAAGTTGTCGGCCATACCCTGGTCGACGAGAATGCCGTCGGGAAACGGGCACGAAGACTTGGCCATCAGCAGCGAAGCATCGTGGCCGGCCCAGTCCTGGGGGTCGCTGCCCAGATAGGCGCCGAAAGCCTTGTGGCCCCACGGGCACTTGGACGGCGCGGCAATGGGCGCAAAGGCCGACACCGAACGGTATTTGCCGGATTGGCGCTGCGCCAGCACCAGCGCACCGTGCCCTCCCATGGAATGACCGGAGATCCCCACCCGCGCCGCATCGCCCGGCAAGACCGAGGTGGCAATGCCGTACAGTTCATCCGCCACGTAGCTTTCCATGCGGTAGTGCTTGCTCCAGGGCTCTTGCGTGGCGTCCAGGTAGAACCCCGCGCCGGTGCCCAGGTCCCAGTTGTCGTCCTCGCCCGCCGCGCCGGCCCCTCGGGGGCTGGTGTCGGGCGCAACCAGCATCATGCCATGCTGGGCGGCCAGGCGCTGCGCGCCCGCCTTGATCATGAAGACTTCCTCGGTGCAGGTCAGGCCAGCCAGGAAAAAAAGCACGGGAACGCGCGCCGCGCCGCTTGCGATGGCCGCCTCGGGAATGAATACCGAAAACCGCATGGGCAGCCCGATAGCGCTTGAATCATGTTTGTAAAAACGCTGTACGCCGCCAAAACAGCGATATTCGTTAAGCAATTCCAACTCGTGCGCCATCGGGCCGCCTCCTTGATGCATTGAAAAACTCGTCAACAAGCTGTAGTCGCCACGCACCCCGGTCGTTGGGGCCCGCGCACGCTGCGCCTGGTTCGTGCACTCGAATCGAATTGACCGGGCACTACACGGTATTATGCAATAAGTTCGCACGGCCCGAACGACGCCGGAACCTGCCGCTCCCGGCTTTGCCTGTCTTCGCAAAGCATCGAGCCTTGCTGCGGCGGCGCCTTGCGTTCGACCAATCCAACTCCAACGCGATCTCCTTGATGGATATCGACAGGCTCCAACCAAATAAACCGAACACTCCATGGCCAGATTGCCGCGCCTTTACGCCCCCGACATTCCGCAGCTTGCGCTGGCAAGCTTTGCCCAGCCCCTGGCCCATCCCGCGGATCCGGCCCCCGCGGCGCAACTGGACAAACTGGCCGAATGGCTGCGCGAAGTCGTGCAGGAACAGCGCGCCAGCGTGCATGGGTGGGTGCTGCTCAACGACAGGCTGGCGCTGCTGGCAACGCCAGCGGCGCACGACTCCGTGGCGCGGCTCATACAGGCCTTGGGAAGGCGCTACGCCAGCCGCCTGCAGCACGGCAGGGTGTTCGCGGGCCGCTATCGCAGCGCCCTGCTGCAGCCCGGGCAATGGGTGCTGCCGGCGCTGCTGTGGCTGGATTACCTGCCCGTGCAGGCCGGCTACATCGACCAGCCGCAGGCCTGGCCCTGGTCTTCAGCCGCCCACCATACCGGTGTCGGCGCCGACCCGACCGCCTGGCTGACCGACCATCCCGACTACTGGGTGAACGGCAACACCCCGTTCGAGCGCCAGGCCAACTACCGCCGGCTGCTGGCCCAGGGCCTGCCGCCGGCGCAGCAGCAGCGTTTGGAAAGCGCCCTGTTCGGTCAATGGGCGCTGGGCGACCCTGCTTTCCTGGCTAATCTGTCGGCCAGCGCCAGCCGGCGCGTAGCACCGGCGCCGCGCGGACGGCCGAAGAAGAAAGAAGAAAAGAAAGAGATGGGAGCCCCCACGCTGCACCGCTGACGCGGCTGGCTGCCCCCCGGGGGGGCGCTTTTTGCCTTGGGACGGCTCGGCCCCCTGCCGTTCAGCAGGGGCTGGATCAGGCCGAGTGTGGCGCTTTTTCCATAATCCAGACCATTTTCGACATGGCGTTTGGCGCGCGAAAACAGGCCATCCTGTTTTGGATAGCGATGCTTCCGATGAAAATCAGATTCGGTTTTATTTAATATAATTAATGATTTAAACATGTCCCCATTTTAGCATTTAGAATATTTAAAGCAAATAAAATAGGGACGCACCCTATATTTTTATGTTGTGGTGCAAAAAAAAACGCAGTATCCTCGACCTCTATCCATATAGCGTCGCTTTTCTTTGCGCGGAATTCCTGCGGAGCCCCACATGTCTCAATCTCCTATGTCCCTCTCTTCCCTGGAGAGTCACGCCGCCCTATCCCCTGCCGGACAGCCAGCGGCCCAGGGCCTCTACAACCCGCAAAACGAACACGACGCCTGCGGCGTGGGCTTCGTCGCCCATATCAAGGGGGTCAAAACCCATTCCATCATCCAGCAAGGCTTGAAGATCCTGGAGAACCTGGATCACCGCGGCGCGGTCGGGGCCGACAAGCTCATGGGCGACGGCGCCGGCATTCTCATCCAGATTCCCGACGCGCTGTACCGCGAAGACATGGCCGCCCAGGGCGTGACCCTGCCGCCGCCCGACGAATACGGCGTTGCCATGGTCTTCCTGCCCAAGGAAACCGCGTCGCGGCTGGCCTGTCAGCAGGAACTCGAACGCGCCGTGCGCGACGAAGGCCAGGTCGTGCTGGGCTGGCGCGACGTGCCCGTGGACGCCGACATGCCCATGTCGCCCACCGTGCGCGCCGTAGAGCCCGTCATCCGCCAGCTTTTCATCGGCCGCGGGCCGGACATCATGGTGCCCGACGCCCTCGAGCGCAAGCTGTACGTCATCCGCAAGACCGCCAGCCACGCCATCCAGCGCATGAGCCTCGCCCATGGGCAGGAATACTTCGTGCCCTCCATCTCGGTGCGCACCGTGGTGTACAAGGGCCTGCTGCTGGCCGACCAGGTCGGGTGCTACTACCGCGACCTGGCCGACCCGCGCGCCGTCTCGGCCCTTTCGCTGGTGCACCAGCGCTTCTCGACCAACACCTTCCCGGCCTGGCCCCTGGCCCACCCCTACCGCATGATCGCCCACAACGGCGAAATCAACACGGTCAAGGGCAACTTCAACTGGCTGCGCGCCCGCGAAGGCATGATGCAATCGGCCGTGCTGGGTGAAGACCTGCCCAAGCTCTACCCCATTGTCTACGAAGGCCAGTCCGACACCGCCACCTTCGACAACTGCCTGGAGCTGCTGGTCATGTCGGGCTATTCGCTGGCCCACGCCATGATGATGATGATTCCCGAAGCCTGGGAACAGCACGCCAACATGGATGAAAACCGCCGCGCCTTCTACGAATACCACGCCGCCATGATGGAACCCTGGGACGGCCCGGCCGCCATGGCGTTCACCGACGGCCGCCAGATCGGCGCGCTGCTGGACCGCAACGGCCTGCGCCCGGCCCGCTACCTGATCACCGACGACGACCTGGTCGTGCTGGCCTCCGAAGCCGGCACCCTGCCCATTCCCGAGCACCGCATCGTCAAGAAATGGCGCCTGCAGCCGGGCAGGATGTTCCTCATCGACCTGCAGCAAGGCCGCATCATCGACGACGACGAAATCAAGTCGCAACTGGCCAATGCGCGCCCTTACCGCCAATGGATCGAACGCCTGCGCATCAAGCTCGAATCGCTGCCCGCGCCGACGGTGGAATCCATCGCGCCGTCCAGCGTCTCGCTGCTGGACCGCCAGCAGGCCTTCGGCTGGACCCAGGAAGACTTCAAGTTCATCCTCCAGCCCATGGCCCTCAACGGCGAAGAATCCACCGGCGCCATGGGCAACGACGCGCCGCTGACCGTGCTGTCGAACAAGGCCAAGCCCTTCTACAACTATTTCCGCCAGTTGTTCGCCCAGGTCACCAACCCGCCCATCGACCCCATCCGCGAACAGCTGGTCATGTCGCTGGTGTCTTTCATCGGACCCAAGCCCAACCTGCTGGACATCAACAACGTCAATCCTCCGCTGCGCCTTGAAATCAGCCAGCCCGTGCTGGACTTCGCCGCCATGGCGCAAATCCGCAACATCGAGCAGATCACGGCCGACAAGTTCCGCAGCTACGAACTGGACATCACCTACCCCACCGCCTGGGGTCCGGACGGCATCGAAGCCTGTATCGCCGCCCTGTGCTCCAACGCGGCCGATGCCGTGCTCAGCGGCTACAACATCCTCATCATCACCGACCGCAACGTCGATAGCGAGCGCTGCGCCATTCCCGCGCTGCTGGCCACTTCCGCCATCCACCTGCACCTCATCCAGGCGGGGCTGCGCACCAAGACCGGCCTCATCGTCGAAACGGGCTCCGCGCGCGAGGTCCATCACTTCGCCCTGCTGGGGGGCTACGGCGCCGAGGCCGTCCACCCCTATCTGGCGCTGGAGTCGCTGGCCATGCTGGAAGACCCGGCAAAAGCCACCAAGAACTACATCAAGGCCATCGGCAAGGGGCTGAACAAGGTCATGTCCAAGATGGGCATCTCCACCTACATGTCCTACACCGGCGCCCAGATCTTCGAGGCCGTGGGCCTGAACTCCGCGCTGGTCAACAAGTACTTCACCGGCACCGCCAGCAACATCCAGGGCATCGGCATCTTCGAGGTCGCCGAGGAGGCGCTGCGCCAGCACCGCGCGGCTTTCAGCAACGACCCCGTGCTAAGCAACATGCTGGACGCGGGCGGCGACTACGCCTTCCGCATCCGCGGCGAAGAACACATGTGGAATCCCGATTCCATCGCCAAGCTGCAGCATTCCACGCGCGCCAACAACTACGGCACCTACAAGGAATACGCCCAGCTCATCAACGACCAGACGCGCCGCCACATGACCCTGCGCGGCCTGTTCGAATTCAAGGCGGATCCGGCCCGCGCCATTCCCCTCTCCGAAGTCGAGCCCGCCAAGGAAATCGTCAAGCGCTTCGCCACCGGCGCCATGTCGCTGGGCTCCATTTCCACCGAAGCCCACTCGGTGCTGGCCGTGGCCATGAACCGCATCGGCGGTAAGTCCAATACCGGCGAAGGCGGCGAGGACGAACTGCGCTACCGCGAAGAAATGCGCGCCGGCAAAAGCACGATCAACGACGGCGACACGCTGGCCTCGTTCCTGGGCGAAGAGCGCATCTCGGCCAATGTGAGGCTGCGCGCCGGAGACTCGCTGCGCTCGCGCATCAAGCAGGTGGCCTCGGGCCGGTTCGGCGTTTCGGCCGAATACCTGAGCAGCGCCGACCAGATCCAGATCAAGATGGCGCAAGGCGCCAAGCCGGGCGAAGGCGGCCAGCTGCCGGGCCACAAGGTTTCCGAGTATATCGCCAAGCTGCGCTATTCGGTGCCGGGCGTCGGTCTCATCTCGCCCCCGCCGCACCACGACATCTACTCCATCGAAGATCTGGCGCAGCTTATCCACGATCTCAAGAACGTCAATCCGCGCGCCTCGATCTCGGTCAAGCTGGTGTCGGAAGTGGGCGTGGGCACCGTGGCGACGGGCGTGGCCAAGGCCAAGGCCGACCACGTGGTCATCGCCGGCCACGACGGCGGCACAGGCGCTTCGCCCATCTCGTCCATCAAGCATGCCGGCACGCCCTGGGAACTGGGGCTGGCCGAAACCCAGCAAACCCTGCTGCTCAACAACCTGCGCAGCCGCATCCGCGTCCAGGCCGACGGCCAGATGAAGACCGGGCGCGACGTCGCCATCGGCGCACTGCTGGGTGCGGACGAATTCGGCTTCGCCACGGCCCCGCTGGTGGTGGAAGGCTGCATCATGATGCGCAAATGCCACCTGAACACCTGCCCAGTGGGCGTTGCCACGCAAGACCCCGAACTGCGCAAGAAATTCGAGGGCAAGCCCGAATACGTCGTCAATTTCTTCTTCTTCGTCGCCGAGGAAGTGCGCGAAATCATGGCCCAGCTCGGCATCCGCAAGTTCGACGACATGATCGGGCGCGTCGACCTGCTCGACATGCGCCAGGGCATCGAACACTGGAAGGCCAAGGGTCTGGACTTCAGCCGCGTCTTCCACCAAGTGCAAACCCAGTCGCCGCTGCACCAGGTCGAAACGCAGGACCACGGCCTGGACAACGCGCTAGATCACCAGCTCATCGAGCGCAGCAAGGCCGCCATCGAACGCGGCGAGAAGGTTTCGTTCATCACCCCGGTGCGCAACCGCAACCGCACCATCGGCGCCATGCTGTCCGGCGTGGTGGCGGCCAGGTACGGGCACGAAGGCCTGCCCGACGACACCATCCACATCCAGGGCAACGGCGCGGCGGGGCAAAGCTTCGGCGCCTTCCTGGCCCACGGCATCACGCTGGACCTCGTGGGCGAAGGCAACGACTACGTCGGCAAGGGCCTTTCGGGCGGCCGCCTCATCGTACGCTCGCCCAACGATTTCCGCGGTTTCGGCCCCGACCACATCATCGCCGGCAACACGGTGCTGTACGGCGCCCTGGCGGGCGAAGCCTACCTGAACGGCGTGGTGGGAGAACGCTTCGCGGTGCGCAACTCGGGCGCTACCGCCGTCGTCGAGGGCACCGGCGACCATGGCTGCGAATACATGACGGGCGGAACCGTCGTCGTGCTGGGCGAAACCGGCCGCAACTTCGCCGCCGGCATGTCGGGCGGGGTCGCCTACGTATGGGATCCGCGCAAGGTGTTCCGCAGCCGCTGCAACCTCTCCATGGTCGAGGTCGAGCCCCTGCTCAGCCACGCCGAGCAGATCGAGGCCAACCAGCTCGAGACCTGGCACAGCCAGAAGCGCGGCGGCCCCCGCGAAACGGACGAAACCATACTGCGGCGTCTGGTCGAGGACCACTACCGCTACACCGGCAGCTTCCGCTCGCGCGACCTGCTGAGCGACTGGGCGCAGGCGCGCAGCGCTTTCGTCAAGGTCATGCCCATCGAATACCGCCGGGCGCTGGGCGAGCTGTGGCGCTCGACAAACTCTGAACAAATTGCGGCCTAAGGAAAAACAATGGGCAAGATTACCGGCTTTATCGAATTCGAACGTGTCAAGGAAGTGTACGAACCGCCCGTGCAGCGGCTCAAGCACTGGAAGGAGTTCGTCGCCACCCTCACCGACGACCAGGCCAAGACGCAGGGCGCGCGCTGCATGGACTGCGGCATCCCATTCTGCAACAACGGCTGCCCCGTCAACAACATCATTCCCGACTGGAACGACCTGGTCTACCGCCAGGACTGGCAAGGCGCGCTGAACGTACTGCACTCCACCAACAATTTCCCGGAGTTCACGGGCCGCATCTGCCCGGCTCCCTGCGAAGCCGCCTGTACGCTCAACATCAACAACGACGCCGTGGGCATCAAGTCCATCGAGCACGCCATCATCGACAAGGGCTGGAGCCAGGGCTGGGTCACCCCCCAGCATCCGGCCCGCAAGACCGGCAAGAAGGTCGCCGTGGTCGGTTCGGGCCCCGCCGGCATGGCTTGCGCGCAGCAACTGGCGCGCGCCGGCCACTCGGTCACGCTGTTCGAAAAAAGCGACCGCATCGGGGGCCTGCTGCGCTACGGCATCCCCGACTTCAAGCTTGAAAAATCCCACATCGACCGCCGCATCACCCAGATGGAGGCCGAAGGCGTCGAGTTCCGGCCGTCCACCTACGTAGGCGCGGCCGCCGATGCGCCCGAAGGCCTGACCGTACGCACCCCCGAATCGCTGCACGAAGAATTCGACGCCATCGCCCTGACCGGCGGCTCGGAAACACCGCGCGACCTGCCCATTCCGGGCCGTGAGCTGCAGGGCGTGCATTTCGCCATGGAGTTCCTTGCCCAGCAAAACAAGGTCAATGCGGGCGATCGCGTACCCGGCCAGATTTCCGCCAAGGGCAAGCACGTCATCGTCATCGGCGGCGGCGACACCGGCTCCGACTGCATCGGCACCAGCAACCGCCAGGGCGCCCTCTCGGTCACCCAGTTCGAGCTCATGCCCAAGCTTCCCGAAACCGAGGACAAGGCCATGACCTGGCCGTACTGGCCCGCCAAGCTGCGCACGTCCTCGTCCCAGGAAGAAGGCTGCGAACGCGACTGGGCCGTCTCGACCACGGCGCTGCAAGGCAAGAACGGCAAGGTCGAAAAACTGACCGCCGTGCGCATCGAATGGTTCAAGGACAAGGCCACCGGCCAGATGAAGATGCGTGAAGTCGAAGGCTCGAAATTCGACCTGCCCGCCGATCTGGTGCTGCTTGCCATGGGCTTCACCGCCCCGGTCAAGAACGTCCTGGACGCCTTCGGCATCGAACTGGACACGCGCGGCAATGCGCGCGCCAATACCGACGACTACGCCACCAGCGTCGACAAGGTGTTTGCCGCCGGCGACATGCGGCGCGGACAATCCCTTGTAGTCTGGGCCATACGCGAAGGACGCCAATGCGCCCGCGCCGTCGACGAATTCCTCATGGGGTCGACGACGCTGCCGCGCTAGAAGCACGGACAGTGAAAACAACTGGCCCGCCATACCGGCCGGCTGTTTGCATGCCCAGGCTGGCGTGCGGACAGCCGGCCGTTCTGCATGGCCGGTTCTTCACCTATATATGCAAGAAACCCGCCAAACGGTCGCGGTCGAACTCGCCCGCCTCGCCCTGCGCCACGCACTGGCCGTGGTCCAGCACCAGCAGCGTATCCATGATCCTCTGCAAGAAGCCCAGGTTCTGCTCCACGACGATGAACGCCGCCCCCTGCTCGGCCCGCCGGCGCACGAACTGTGCCATGAGGTCGATGTTTTCCTGCTGCACGCCTTCGGTGGGCTCGTCCAGGAGCGACAGCGGCTTGCCCTCGGCCAGCACGCGTACGAACGCCAGGAGCTTTTTCTCACCGCCGCTAAGCGTGCCGGCCCGCTGCCGCAGGCGCTCCCGCAGGCGCGGAAACGCGTCCAGATACGGGCCGTAGCGCGACATGTCGCGCGACTCCAGATGAAGCAGCAGGTTGTCGGAGACCGACAACTCGTCGAACACCACGCCCTCTTGCGGCGAATAGGCCAGGCCCAGGCGGCTGCGCCTGAACGGCGCAAGCTGCCCAAGCGCCTTGCCTTGCCAGGCGACCTCGCCGGAGAACGGCTGCAGGCCGCCGGTCAGCAGGCGCATCAATGTCGTCTTGCCCACCCCGTTGCGCCCCAGCACGCCCAGCACCTGCCCGGCCCGCACGCCGCCGTCGATGCCGCGCAGGACGACGGTGTCGCCATAGCCACCCTCCAGGCCGGAAAATTGCAGCAGCCAGGGTGTAGTTGCGTTCATTTCGAGCCTCCCGCATACACCGCCTGCACCTCGGCGTTCCGCCTGACCTGGGCGTAATCGCCCTGCGCCAGCAAACGCCCCTGGTGCAGGACGTAGACATGGTCGGCCAGGGCCTCGACCGCCGCCATATCGTGTTCGACGATCAGGGCGCAGGCATCCAGCCGGCCAACCGTTTCGGCGATGACGCTGCCCAGATGGCGGGTCTCGTCCACGGACAGCCCGGCGCAAGGTTCGTCCAGCAGGAAAAGCAGCGGCTCGGCCAGGGCCGTCATGGCGAACTCCAGCATCTGCCTCTGCCCTTGGGACAACGCCCCCGCCGGCTCGTCCATGGTTTGGGCGAAAAACGGAAACGATCGGTGCATGAACTCCAGCGTCGGGGTGTTCCAGCCCCGCACGCTATTGCCCAGCAGCGCCCGACCGCGCGCGCGATTGGCCCACAAGGCAATGCACAGGTTGTCGCGGACGCTCAGCTCGGGAAACACCGAGGGTATCTGGAACTTGCGCCCCACGCCCAGGCGCGCCATGGCCGGCGCGCCGAAGCCGCCGACGTCGCGGCCGTTGAAACGCACGCTGCCGCGCGCCAGCGGCAGACGGCCGGTCAGCATATTGAAGGTCGACGTCTTGCCCGCGCCGTTGGGGCCTATCAGGCAATGCAGCCCCCGGCGTCCGGCCTGCAGACTCAACCCGTTCAGTATGCGCACCGGGCCCTGCTTGACATGAACGTCGCTGATGCTCAGCGCAAAGCCGCCGCCATCGCGACGGAAGGAAGCCTGCGGCGCCGCCCCGAAGCCGCCAACGGCAGGCACGTAGGCGGCACGCTTTGCCGCGCCCCGGACAAACCCCTTGCACGAATACCGCCAAAGACGCATCAACGCGCCGCCCACGCCCTCGGGAAAGCGCAGCACCACCACGATGAACACAACCGCGACAATGGCTTCCCAATAGGCGAACTGCTCGCGCAGCTCCGTGGACAGCAGGCCGATCGCCACGGCCCCCAGCAATGCGCCATAGGGCCCCGCGCGGCCACCCACCGCCGTCCAGATGACGAGTTCGGCCGACAGGATCACGCTGCTGGACTGAGGCGTGACCAACCCTTGTTGGGAGGCGAACAGGACGCCCGCCAGGGCGCCGAGAAAGGCGCTGACCGCCCAGGCCACGGCCTTGAGGCGATAGGTGTCGAAACCGAAGAACTGCAGTCGATTCTCGTTTTGCGCCGTCGCCGCCCACAAGGTGCCCAACGGGGTGCGCATCAGCCAGGCGACGAGCGCGGTGCTGGCCAGGCAGACGGCAGCGACCAGATAATAATGATGGGTGTAGCGATCCAGCCCGAACAGCACCGGAATATTGCCCACGCCATTGAACCCCCCGGTGACGCTGCTCCATTGATTGGCCAACTGATAACCGAACATGACCAGCGCCAGGGTGATCAATGAAAAATACGGCCCGCTTTCGTAGCGCCGCATGAACACCAGCACGCCGATGACGTAGGCCAGCGCGGTCGGCGCCAGCACGGCGGCCAGCAACAGCAGAGCCTGGACGGCCGGCCCGGCCTGGCTTTTAAGCGCGAAAGCCGCCAGGTACGCCCCCAGGCCGAAGAACAGGGCCTGGCCCAGCGACAGAAAGCCGGCCCGCCCCCAGGTCAGGGCAATGCCCTGGGCAACAATGCCGTACATCAAGTAAAGGCTCAGCTCGTAGGCGAAGAAATCGCCGAACAGCAGCGGAACGGCCAACAGGCAGGCCGCCAGCGGCGCCAGCCCGCTGGCCAGGACGGCGGCGTTGCCGCGGCGTGCGTCAGCGACGGGAAATAAGGCCATCGGGTTTCAACCACAGGAAGATTATGGAAACACCCAGCACCGCCAGGTATCCGGAAGTCTGATCGAACAGCGTCGCGAACAGCAACTGGGTGCCGCTGACGATACCCGTGCCCGCCGCAAGCCCGGCCAGGCTGCCCAGGCCGCCCACCACCAGAACGAAAAAACTGTTCAGCAGATAGTCCAGCCCCATGCCCGGCGCCACCCTGACCATAGGCGCCAGCAGCGCCCCGGCCACGCCGGCGCTGATCACGCCGCACATGAAGGCGGCGCAGGCCAGGCGATTGGTGTCGATGCCCACGGCCTGAGCCAGGGTGGGATTGCCGATCATGGCGCGCAGGCGCGCGCCGGTCGAGCTGCGCCAGTACCACAGCACGAGCACGGCAAACAGCACCACGATGGCCGCGATGAGGAACAGGCGATACCCCGGGTACTCGACCCCGAACACCGAGATGCCGCCCGATACGGGCGGCTCGACGTTCTGATAGCCCCGGCCGTAGACCAGCTCGACCAGCTTGCGCAGCAAAATGCTGAGCCCCCAGGTGGCCAGCAGCGTGT